>DATFLA010000591.1:0-6583 GCA_035268305.1 Bacteroidales bacterium
GAAGAATTATACCAGTGTTGGATATAAACAGCTTTATTGATATTGAGAGGAGGATGATACCGAATACTTTTTTCAGGATTTCCAGTCCTGTGTCTCCCAGGATACGTTCAAAAAGGGCTGTCATCCGGAGAACGAGGTAAACGATAATCATATTAAGTACAAGTGCAATGAGGATATTCACCGGTTCATACTCTGCCCTGAGCGACAGGATAGTTGTTATTGAACCGGCACCCGCGATAAGCGGAAATGCTATCGGAACGATTGAACCGCCTCCTGTGGCAGCATGTTTGAAAATTTCTATGCCCAGCACCATTTCTATGCCAATGAGAAAGATAATAAAGGAGCCGGCTATAGCGAATGATGACACATCTATTCCGAAGACGCCGAGGAGAGGACTGCCAATAAAGAGGAAGGCTATGAATATGCCGAAGGCAACAAGGGAGGTCTTTCCCGGCTGGATATCGCCTGTTTTGGCTTTAATATCAAGTATGATAGGTATGGATCCGGGAATATCAATAATTGCAAAAAGGACCATAAAGGAGGCGAAGATCTGGATTAGGCTGAAATGCATGACACTAAATTTGGTGCAAAGATAAATACAAAAAAGAAATTATACTCATTATCCTTTATCCTGAGAAGAACAATAATTACCAGTTTTTGTATTGAGAATAGCTGAGGCCGGGGTGGCAGAATTTTAAAAATAGATAGAGGCTGTCTTTAAAGTCAAAAAAACCTTATAAGACAGCCTCCCTGTATTTTGGTTGTTTAATATACTGTATTATTTTACAACGGTCATTTCGTCCACAAGGTTTGTAGCACCTGAGTAGATGTCCATTATCCATAATACATACCTGATATCGACACAAATGGTCCTCTGAAGTTTAGGCTCGTAAGCTATATCGCCACTCATAGATTCCCAGTTGCCGTCGAAGGCCAGACCTATTAGCTCTCCGTTTCCGTTCATCACAGGACTTCCCGAGTTACCCCCGGTAATATCGTTGTTAGTAAGGAAACATACCGGCATGTAGCCCTTAGGATCTGCATATCTTCCGAATTCTTTCTTATCATTAAGTTCAATGAGTCTTTTCGGAAGGTCGAATTCATAATCGCCTGGTTTATATTTATCAACCACACCCTGCAGAGTAGTATAGTATTTATAAATGACACCATCTCTGGGTTCATAATCCTGAACGGTACCGTATGTCAGGCGCATTGTGAAGTTAGCATCAGGATAAAGGGTCTTGTCGGGAACCATTTCCATCAGGGCAGCTATCCATAAGCGTCTTCCCTTATTGAGATTCTCGTCGTACTTGCTGTCATCAGCCGATATTTCAGCCATTGTGGTGAAGAAAGATTTGGCAGCCAGGTAAACAGGATCATTTTCAAGTTTCTTCAGATTCGGGTTTGACAGGAAATCCATCATTCTCGATTCATCAGGGAAGATTGATTTTGCAAACATGGCATCGACATATTTATCGATATTACCTTTGTATTTTTTATCTATGACATTTGCATAAATATCGGGTTGGAACTGTTTGCCGATATCGCTCCTGTATAGAGCAAGCATAGCCTTTGTCGATTTATTGTCGGTAGGAGGATTATAGTCTTTATAAAAAGCAGTCATCCTTTCCTTCATGCGTTCAGTGGCATTTGTTATTTTTTGTTCGTCGCCCGACTGCAGGGCACTGATAAGACTATTGGCCCACCTTACCTGGCGGAACAGTTCACAACCCTGCATACATTCGTTAAGATATTGCAGAGCATTGTAATATGGAGCTCTTCCTTCTATAGCATTTTTTATCAGGTTGAGAGCATCGCCGTATTTTGCCTTGCGTGCCGGATCGGCTACAACCCATTTCCTGAACTGGTCCTCCAGTGCTTCTTTTTTTGCCTCCACTTTCAGCCTTTCAAGACCGGCTTTCTGTCCGATTGAGAATTTCCAGTAGTTTGATGATCCGAAATATTTTGCTGAATACTGGATATTAACTTTTGGATCGGCTTTCATATCTTTCATCCAGATATCCTGTTTGATGCCGCGTATCTTTATCCTGTCGGGATGAACGATCTGCTGCTGTTCCTTAATCTCATATGAAGTCATATACCTTGTCGTACGACCGGGATATCCCATTATCATGGCGAAATCATCTTTTTTCACACCTTTTATTGATACCGGGAGGTAATATTTTGGTTTGAGAGGGATATTTTCTTTTGAATAGGATGCAGGTTTCCCGTCGGGACCGGAATAGACCCTGAAAACACTGAAATCGCCTGTATGACGTGGCCATTCCCAGTTATCGGTATCGGAACCGAATTTTCCTATCGATGAAGGGGGTGTTCCTACAAGTCTTACATCATTGTATCTCTCATAAACCAGCAGGTAGTAATAGTTACCACCGTAAAAACTTGTGACCCGGGCCCTGTAATCAGTTCCTTCAGCAGCACTTTTCTGAATTTCAAGACGGGCTTTGTTAACTGCTGCTTCGCGGGCTTCTTCGCTCATGTCATCAGTAACACCGGCCAGAACCTTGTCCGTAACATCTTCGATACGAATCAGAAATGTTACGGAAAGTCCGGGATTTGGAAGCTCTTCAGCTTTTGTTTTAGCCCAGAATCCTTCGTGAAGATAGTCATGATCAACTGTGCTGTGAGCCTGTATTGAACCATAGCCACAGTGGTGATTTGTAAGAATGAGGCCCTGAGGAGAGACAATTTCTCCTGTACAACCGCCTCCAAAAATGATGACAGCATCTTTAATACTGGCCTTATTAAGACTATAGATATCATCTGCTGATAACTTAAGTCCTAATTCTGTCATCTTGCCCATATTAAGCTTTTCGAGCAGGGGCAGCAGCCACATGCCCTCGTCAGCTTTCGCCCGGAATCCCAGGGTGAAAATCAGGATAAACAGAAATGCAAACAATTTTTTCATGTGTAAAAATTTTGATTTTAAATAGTCACATGGAACCCTCGTATTATAATTTTAATTCTTATTTGTCCCGTTTTTACAGGATGAGGATTTCATAAAATTAAGTTTATTTGGATTTATTTAATTAAAAAGTCAAATATAGCTTTTATAATTTAAGTATGGAATGCCAATAATTGTCTTCCTGAAATTATTACAAAAATTTAAACACTATTTTGTGATATGGTTTCAGAAATCGATTGTCATTTGAGTGTTGAACAGGCTGAAAGATTTTCTGTGGTAGGGAGTTATTCCGAATTTGTCAAGAGCTTTCCTGTGAGCGATAGTAGGGTAGCCTTTATTCTTGATCCATCCGTACTCAGGATAATCATTATGAATTTTTTCCATGTACTCGTCGCGAAATGTTTTTGCAAGTACAGATGCAGCTGCTATGCTGAAATAAATACCATCACCCTTTACAACTGTTTTAAATCCTATGTCTTTATAGGGAAAGAAACGGTTGCCGTCTATCAGCAGGAACTCGGGCATCTTTGACAATCCTTCCACCGCCATATGCATTGCCTTGATTGATGCCCTCAGAATGTTTATGCTGTCTATCTCGATGTTATCGATAAAAGCAACATTCCAGGCTATTGCGCTGTTCATAATTTCCTCTTTCAGGACGGATCTGGTGGCGGCTGTGAGTTTCTTCGAGTCGTTAAGTACAGGATGACGGAAATTTTTTGGAAGAATAACAGCAGCAGCTACAACCGGACCTGCCAGGCAACCTCTCCCGGCTTCATCGCAGCCGGCTTCAACGAGATTGTGATACATGTACGGTTTAAGCATAAGATATAAAATGTGCTAAATATTAGCTGAATCCTGCCTGGATGAAAAAGAGGGTTTACAATATAAACATTAATGATATGATGGGATAAAAATCCTCGTCATAGTTATTAACATATTTATCAACAAAAATGGTTAATTTGTCAAAAATTTGGTTATTTTTGAAACTCCTGACCTGGCCTAAAATGATTAGAAGAATACTATTATTTATATTTCTGGCAATGACCCCGGCGGTAATAATTTTACCCCAGAGCCTGTCGCACCAGGTTCTTGCCCCGGCGGCCGGTCAGGCTGTTCACGATAACCTTAATTACTCACAAACAATCGGGCAGACAGCTGTTGAAATTGCTGAAAATGCGGGATTCGTTCTTACACAGGGTTTTCAGCAGCCCTTGATTATAACCCGGGAGGATACATCTTTAAAGGGCAACGGAGTTGATGTATATCCTAACCCGGCTACAGATTTCATTAATGTGAAGCTTTTTGGTGATGTGGCCCGTAATTTCAGGATTGAGCTTATAAATATTACAGGGACAATAATAAAAAGTGTTAAAATAAATTTTGTTACCGATTATTATTATATCGAACAGATACCAGTGAGCGATATAAAAATCGGATTTTATTTTGTCAGGGTGATCAGTGAAGATAAGTTGATACTCAGAACGTTCAAGATTGAAAAGTTATAAAACCAGATTATATGGCTTCTAAAAGACAGCACAAATATTTACTGATACTTGTCATGGCGATACTCCCGGTATTTGCTTCTGGACAAAGTGTGCCGATGGGAATATATTACCAGGCTGTGGCGAGGGATAACTTCGGAAAAGAATTGGTAAACCGTGATATTGATGTGCGTTTTTCAGTTATTTCAGATAACCCGCTGGGAAATGTTGTTTATCAGGAGCTGCATTCTGATGTCACCACTTCACGTTATGGTGTATTTTCAGTTGTTATAGGAACGGGTGTTCAGACAGGGGGTACGTCAGAATATTTCAGTCATATCGACTGGAGCCTGGCGCCACATTACCTGAAAGTTGAGGTTAAGTTCGATAATGATTTCCTCGATATGGGAACAATGCAGTTCCTTGCTGTTCCCTATGCCCTTTATGCACAGAAATCACTTGAACCTGGTCCCCAGGGTCCGAAGGGTGATCCGGGAGATCCGGCATCAGATGATCAGACCCTGTCGTTTGATGGCAGTAACCTTGCGATTTCAGGTGGTAATACAGTGAACCTATCATCCCTAAATGTTCCTCACCAGTTAACACTTGTTGGCGATACTCTCTCCATACTTGGCGGTAATAAGGTGGCTCTTACAAACCAGATACAGGATCTTCAGCTTGATGTTAACAATAAGCTGAAAATAACCAAGAATCCTGCAGCAACAGAAATTGATCTGACTCCTTTCAAACAAAGCCTCACATATAACGGTGCCTCTGCTACATTAAGTATCTCAGGCGGTACATCTTCGGTAGACCTTTCTTCCCTAAAGAATGATGCAGATTCTGATCCTCAAAATGAATTACAGACATTAAGCTATGATATGAATACTGGTAATTTGAGCATATCATCTCAAAATAGTGTTAATATTTCAAATTCAATTGGGTTTAAAGCAAAAAAGACCCTTTCAGAGACAGCGTTAACAGCGGGTACAACATATCCTTTTGTAATCCCGGATATTGAATTTAATGATGGCTCCTGCTATAATTCTTCCAATGGGAGTATGACTGTATCTTCCACGGGAATATATCAGTTTATTGTAACATACAAGGCAGATGGTTCAGGCAGTGCACGAGTATTAAGTATTCTCAAAAATGGTGTTATCTACGAAGTCTTAGGTCCGGATATAAGTTCAGGAAGTGAACTTATTAAATGGGTTACAATGAAATTAAGTCAAGGTGATGTAATAAGCCTGACAATAAACACTGGCACCTCTACCTATTCAGGCACTGGTTCTTTTGTTGGTTACAAAGTAAACTAATTTGTTATTGCCAGATCTGGTCTCAATTTCAGATCAGGGGGTGTTCGTAAGAAATTTCGCCAATTTGCAATTGGTGACGTAATACTTAACTTCTCAATCTATAAACAATGATGTAACCAGATTCCATTAAGCATTTTGGAAGCCCTTCATTCCGCTAAAAATGTACTTGGTTACAAACCGGCGCCAACACAAAGCTCTGACGTTAGCGCGGATTTGCAATCCCTGCTATAGATACAGCACCGAAATTTATCGGTTAAAACAAGGGAATTCAAATCTGTTTAATCATCCCATTCTCTGGCAATCTGTATTTCTCCTTCATTATAATATACGGGACCAAAATTGCAGTAAAATGATACTGGGGAATCACACAGTCACTAAATATTCATTCTTTGACTTATCTTTCTGAAAATGATTATACAGGCAAGCATCATGACAAGAATGCCAGACATGTTGCTAAGAAAATCCTTTATATTGTATGTTCTTCCGGGTATTAACTTCTGATGCAACTCATCAAGAAGGGCAAAGAGGATTAATCCGCCGACAAGCAAGATCCATTTTTTATAGCTGATATAAAAGCTGCGGCCGGAGAATGCCAGGAAAGTAAGCAAAGCCATGAAACCGTATTCACAGAAATGGATAAAGTAATCAAGTCTGATAACATTATGGGCGGTATGAATTTTCAGCGTAGGCAGCGATGGTATTGATGAAACGGTAATCACTGCCACAAGCCAGACGGCAAGCAGATAAGAGGCATAAGGCCTGCACCATGTTATCAGTCTTGTTATCATATCATTTCATTATATACCACGATTCACTATGAGGTCCCACAGATACAGGCAGCGATATCTCATAGT
>DATFLA010000592.1:0-3045 GCA_035268305.1 Bacteroidales bacterium
ATCCTGGCTTGTGAGATACGGGACAAGATCGCGGGCAGGATTTTTAGCCTCCGGATCGTATTCACCATCTCTCTTGGGACCAAACTCTCCCTTGTTGAAATCATCCTGCGCATAGATATCGATAAATGTATTGAATCCTTCGTCCATGAATGGGAATCGGCGTTCGTCCGAACCCACTATCATGGGAAACCAGTTATGTCCTATCTCGTGTGCTGTGACAAGATACAGGATATGCGGATTCAAAGCTTTCCACGAACAGAAGCTCAGACCCGGATATTCCATCCCGCCCACCGGTCCGGCCACATTAAAGGCTACAGGGTAGGGGTAGGTAAACCAGTTTTTAGAGAAATGCTCCACAGAGTTTTTAAGGTATTCTGTCGATCTTGTCCATGCTGTATCCCCGCTGCTCTCTACGGGATATACCGACATGGCCACCGACGTTTTGCCACCCGGAAGGTTTATTCTTGCTGCATCCCAGATATATGCTTTGGATGCTGCCCATGCAACATCCCTGCTGTTATTCATTTTGAAATGCCATGTAAGCATACCCTTGCGGACAGGTCTGACTGAAGGGGTCCCTGCCTCTTCAGGACTGATAATATATTGTGTCTTATCACTTCCGGCAGCTTTTTTCAGCCTTGCTGTTTCCCTTTTTGTCAGAACATCATCAGGATTGACGAGCTCGCCCGATCCGGCCACTATCATATCCCATGGAACAGTAATCTCATAGCTGAAATCACCATATTCACAGTAAAACTCACCCGCACCCAGGTAGGGAAGGGTGTTCCATCCCCTCAGGTCGTCGTACACACAAAGTCGGGGGTACCATTGAGCCACATCGTAGATAGTGCCTTTATGTGTGTTAACGCGTCCGGTCCGGAACTGCCTGTCGCTTATAATGAATGAATACTCAATCTCAATCTGTATCTGGCCTCCATGTGATTTGAGTGGTTGGTTAAGCCTGATCTGCATCCTGGTATCAGAAACAATGTACTTAGCCTCCGATGTATTATTGCCTTCGGTAATCTTCACTGATTTAATGCTGAATCCGTCTGTGCTTGTCGGTATCTTTTGAGCAAAGCTGCCGCGCGACCCTTCCTTAAAGGCATTCTGTCCAAGCTCCAGCCAAAGGTAGTCTAGGTTGTCAGGACTGTTATTAGTATATGTAATTGTTTCTGATCCCGAGATAGTCTGGGCGGCAGTGTCAAGAATAACGGCTATGTTATAATCAGCCCTGTTTTGCCAGTAGTTATCCCCGGGTATACCTGAGGCGCTCCTGAAAGGTGATTCAGATGAGATAAGACGATCTGAGTTGAACAGGCTGAACTGATCGTAATTACTTTCCTTTTGTGCCCTTAACTGTTTTATGGGTAAGACTGTAAATAAAATAATTCCGGCAAGAAGGTACCATTGTTTCATGAGTGAATATTTTTGTTTAAGGTGTTGTTAAAATAAGCCAACTAAGATATGTATTTTTCTTATGCTATATGTGTGATATATGCAAGTGCAATCACTGCATCTTCGTTTTATACCTCCTTACAGGAACACTGCCAAAGCCTGTATTCATCAATAAATAGCTATCTTTGCGGCTTTTAAGTATCGTGGATATTACAGAAAAGCTGACATACAGGCGGATATTTTTTTTCTGGGGTCCCCTTGCCCTGACCTGGCTTATCATGGCTTTTGAACAGCCTTTCCTCATTGCCTTTATTGCCAGGCTCGATGAAGCGAAGTATAACCTTGCTGCCTTTGGTGTGGCCGGTTCATTTGCCTTAATAATCGAATCGCCGATAATAATGCTTATGAGTGCATCCACGGCACTTGTCAGGGGCCGTTATTCGTACAGGAAATTAAAGAGGTTTACTGACATCCTTAATGCAACAATAACTGCTTTCCAGCTTGTCCTTCTTTTACCGCCTGTTTTCAATTTTATAGTTATCAGGCTGATGGAAGTACCGGAGAATGTTGCTGATCTTGCGCATACGGCACTCATCATTTTTCTGCCATGGGCAGCATCCATTGGCTACAGGCGATTTTACCAGGGGATCCTTATAAGCAATAACCTTACCAGGAGGGTCACCTATGGTACCGTTGTAAGACTGTCTGTTAATGTTATTATGGGAATCCTTCTTTACCTGTCAGGCACAAAAGGAGCTTATGTAGGCGCCGGGGCCATGGCGATGGCTGTCTTCAGCGAAGCACTTGCATCACGTTTCATGGCTTCCGGAGCGCTTAAGATACTTATGCAGAGGGAAGACACTGAGAACAGGGACCTGAGACTGCGGACTATAGCAAAATTCTATTTTCCACTTGCATTAACATCCATGCTGTCGCTTGGAGTGCAGCCTTTTGTTACCTTTTTTCTCGGTAGAAGTAATATGGCAGTCGAATCGCTTGCCGTGCTTCCTGTCGTAAGCTCTCTCGTGTTTATTTTCAGGAGCATGGGGCTGTCGTACCAGGAGGTAAACATTGCCCTTATAGGCAGGGAAAAACAGAATTATGATATCTTGAAAAACTATGCCCTCTTCCTGGGCATAGCAGTAACAACACTAATATCGCTAATCGCATTTACCCCGTTGTCTGACCTCTGGTTTGTAAAGGTCTCCGGACTAAGCCGGGAGCTGGCAGGACTGTCATATCTGCCGCTCAGGATAATGATTTTACTGCCTGCACTCACTGTATTACTTAATTTCCAGCGTTCGTCGCTCATTATTAACGGAACAACCGCACCGATATCTGTTGCCACTGCCGTGGAGCTTACCGGGATAATAATTGTATTGCTTATTTGTGTTGTGTTCCTCAACCTTGTCGGGGTGGTCGCTGCAGCTATAGCTTTTATTGCCGGAAAGGCTATGTCGAATATATACCTGGTACCAAAGTTCACAGCTGCGGTAAGGGGGTGGGATAGAGATAAGGCATAAGGCGCAGTTCAACATCTCATACAGTATTAGTATGTGATTTTTTGAACCAAATGCTGCATTGTCCTGTTAATTATTCTGATAACAGGGCATCAGTATATGTATGTTGTTGTTTTGTTGATTTTAA
>DATFLA010000593.1:0-3955 GCA_035268305.1 Bacteroidales bacterium
TATTTATCGCTCAGCCAGCCCGACACCGAAACGCCACCGATGCAGCCCACCAGTGCACAACTCACATACCACCCCTCTTTAACGGCATCCAGCCCGAACTGGCTTCGGACAAAGGAGAGAGTACCTGATATCACAGCGGTATCGTAGCCGAACAAGAATCCCCCCAGGGATGCAATTACTGCCAGCCAGAATACATAGAACTTCTTTGGTTTCTCGACCATTTTATCACTTTTCGGCCCCGTAAGGTTACCGGCAATTTAACATTATTCATTTTTCCCGGATCCTAATATAGTTCTTTCACCGGAGTTACCTTGGAGTTACCCCGAAATTAATGTAAGCCCTAAACCTGGCTAAGATCATGGGAAATGGATATTTTTTATCCGTTTATTCACACCAATGGAACATGATCAGGCTGCTTCTTAACAAGAAGTATCTCAATTTTTTAATGCTTATCACTTGTCCATCTCCTGAACTCCACGCCCAGCGTACATAGTAGAGAGATCAACGTTAATTTTCGGGGTAACTCCAAAGCGAATTCTTATTGACATTCTCTACAGCTTTGAGTACCTTTATTTTCCCAAAACCCTTAACAATGAAAAAGTTTCTTTTTTCTTCAGCATTTATTGTCCTGTTCATTTTTTCCTACTCACAGGTCCCAAATGCTTTTAACTATCAAGCCATCCTTAGGAATTCTGATGGAACAAAAAAGGTCAACGAAACTGTTGCTTTGCAGATTGAAATTGTAAATGATCAAGGGTCATCAGCATACTTGGAGATCCACAACACTCAAACAAATGAACTTGGATTAATCAATGTAATAATTGGTGAAGGAGTCACTTCTGGTGACCTATCTTCAGTTGATTGGTCAGGTGGTCCATATTACCTCGATATAACTATCAATGGTGTCAACCTTGGATCAAGCCCGATATTAAGTGTTCCATATGCTCTCTACGCGGAATCAGGCAATGAAGGACCTCCCGGTCCTCAAGGAGATCCAGGTCCTCAAGGAGATCAAGGGCTTCAAGGAGAAACTGGTTTACAAGGTCCAAAGGGCGATCCCGGACCGCAAGGAGAGCAAGGTATGAAAGGAGATCAAGGAGAAAAAGGACCCCAAGGAGAACCAGGTGACACCAAATGGGGTGATGTTTCTGGAGGTATTGCCTATAATGAAGGATATGCTGGTTTAGGAACATTAAATCCACAGGCTACACTTCATTTGAATGGAAATCATATACCAAAGACAGGTCAATTTATTCTTTCTGCTCCCACTGGTCAGGACATACAGTATTCTTTCCTTGAGGATGATGCTGTTAAAGCCTATATGTGGTGGGATGCGAGTGAAAAAGACATTCGATTACAAAATAATGCCTTCAGTGATCTAAACCTGAATCCTTATGGTGGGAATGTCGGTGTTGGAACAAACTCGCCAACAACAAAACTGGATGTAGCCGGGGATTTGCATGTTAGCGGGGATATTATTGTTGATGGGATCAATCCATTACAGGAGTTAATCGACAAAATTAAATATTTAGAAATCATTTCTGGATTGGGTTCGGTTACTGATATTGATGGTAATGAGTATAAAACAATAACAACTGGTGATCAAATTTGGATGGCTGAGAACCTAAAGACTACGCATTTTTCAAATGGATCACCGATAACCTTAATAGAAAACATTTCAACATGGGATGGAATAGATAAAAACACAAAAGCATATTGTTATTACTCCAATAGCACAGATATGGGAGACGAATATGGGGCTTTATATACTTGGGCTGCAGCTGTGAATGGTATTTCAGGCAGTAATAACAATCCTAGTGGTTTGCAAGGAGTTTGTCCAGATGGATGGCATTTACCTAGCGATGTTGAATGGAAGCAATTTGAAATATATTTGGGTATGAGCCAAGCTGAAGCAGATAAGTATGAATGGAGAGGAATGTACGAAGGAGGTAAATTGAAAGAATCAGGCATCACTCGTTGGGCTTACCCAAATACTAGTGCGACTAATGAAAGCGGCTTCACAGCCCTTCCAGGCGGTTTTAGACATATTTATGGAACATTTGATCTTAAAGGTTATGAAGCCCATTTTTAGACTACGTCAGAGTATAATGCGGATCACGGAATTGATCGTCGATTATCATATGAAAAGACGAGTATAAGGCGGGGCTCCCCTGATAAAAGAGCTGGATTATATGTCCGATGTGTCAAAGATTCTCCATAATGTTGGAGATTAATCTGGGTAAGGTCTCTCGTAAGGTATCGCTGTATATAGATGATCTCCCTTCATATGGGGTAGAATGCCAGAATCAAGTATTAACTATACAACCTAATTCCTGGCGTAAAGAAATAACTTTATAAATCTGTAACGGTTATTTAGGATTAGTTATTAGAGCCGATTTTCATTTCCTGAAGGGTATATTTCAAGCAAACTGGGATTTGTATTATCCTAAAGGGTGTTTCTTAAGCAATTTGCATGGTATTCAATATTCTCATGGGTGTTTTATTAACGACCTGGGATTTTTTGCGGCAGCAAATAACCATGTCTCGTTAATACACCCCTGAAATTATAACCCGCTTTTTTGTACTTTTAAGAAAAATAGATCAAATGATTTCATACAAACGTGTTTTGCTGAAACTCAGCGGTGAGGCCCTTATGGCCGGACGTTCTCATGGTATTGATCCCCAAAGACTGGAGGATTACATCGATGAAATTGTTGAAGTATCCCGGATGGGAACTCAGGTAGGAATTGTTATCGGAGGTGGAAATATTTTTCGTGGAATTTCCGGGGTTGATGCCGGATTTGATCGTGTTAAGGGAGATTATATGGGTATGCTGGCTACCGTAATCAATGGCCTTGCTTTACAGTCAGCTTTCGAATCCAGAGGAATAAAGGCCAGGCTTTTCACAGCGATACGTATGGAGCCAGCTGCCGAATTCTATTACAAACCCGAGGTTCTCAAGGCCCTTGAAAAGGATGAGATCGTCATATTCGCCGGTGGTACAGGTAATCCATATTTTACTACCGATACAGCCTCCGCACTCAGGGCCGTCGAAATGGAAGCCGATGTGATGTTAAAAGGCACCCGGGTGGATGGCATATATACAGGTGATCCGGAGAAGGACCCTGAGGTCAAAAAATACGATGAACTTACATTTGATGAAGCGTTGGATAATGAATTACGTATCCTGGATCTCACTGCATTTACCATGTGTAAAGAGAATGGCCTGCCTATTATTGTCTTCAATATGAATAAGAAAGGGAATTTGAAAAAACTCATTTCGGGCGAAAAAGTTGGTACTTTAGTTAAAATTTAAATAAATTGGGACCACTTAACCCAATCCGCTGATCATGAACGAAGAAGTCGAACTGGTATTTGAAATGACCAAGGAGCGTATGGATAAAGCCATCGAACACCTGGACAATGAACTGATGCGCATCAGGGCCGGCAAAGCCAATGTACATATCCTTGACGGAATCCAGGTAGAGTACTACGGTACCCCGACTCCTCTTAACCAGGTTTCCAACATCAGCACACCCGATGCAAAAACCATCATGATCCAGCCCTGGGAAAAGACGATGATCGATCCCATTGAAAAAGCATTAATGACATCAAATGTGGGAATCACACCCGTCAACAATGGAGAGGTGATACGCCTGATTATCCCGATACTTACCGAGGAAAGACGCCGCAACCTTGTTAAGCAGGTTAAGAATGAGGGGGAGAATGCCCGGGTGAGCCTTCGTAACAGCCGGCGGGATGCAAATGACGAATATAAACAGATGCAGAAAGACGGCCTGTCGGAAGATGAAGCCAAAACTGCTGAAGATTTGATACAGAAACTCACCGATGATTATACCGAAAAGGTAGATAAAATTGTCGATTCCAAGGAAGAAGACATCATGACCATTTAGGTGAATGAAGGCTCACCGATCTTACACTATTTTCGCAGCGC
>DATFLA010000594.1:0-3408 GCA_035268305.1 Bacteroidales bacterium
CCTTATATTGTACTCATTATAGATGAATTTGCCGATCTCATAATGACAGCCGGCAGGGAAATCGAAGGCCCTATTGGAAGACTTGCCCAGCTTGCCAGAGCTATTGGTATCCATCTTATTATTTCAACGCAGCGCCCTTCAACAAATATAATAACAGGTTTCATAAAGGCTAATTTTCCTACAAGGATTGCCTTCAGGGTATTCTCCTCTATCGACTCAAGAACGATACTCGATGCAACAGGAGCCGACAGGCTCGTAGGACGCGGGGATATGCTTGTTTCCTCAGGGAATGAACCGGTGAGGGTTCAATGTGCTTTTATCGATACACCTGAGATTGAAGAACTGACTGAGTTTATCGGTTCACAGACAGGCTACCCTGACGCAATGCATCTGCCGGAATATATAGACGACACCGATTCTGGAACATCTGATGTGGACCTCAGGAAAAGAGATCCTATGTTTGATGAAGCGGCAAGACTTGTTGTACAGCATCAGCAGGGATCAACCTCTCTTATACAGCGGAAGCTTTCAATAGGCTATAACCGTGCAGGCAGAATAATCGACCAGCTTGAAGCTGCCGGTATCGTCGGACCTTTCGAAGGAAGCAAGGCAAGAGAAGTTCTGTGCTCCGATTTCATTGCTTTGGAACAGATTTTGAAGAGTCTTGAGTAAAGATCATTATATGAAGAATAAAGCAGCATATATATTTATACTTTTCAGTCTTTCAGTGTCTGCCTTAGCACAGAAGGACCCGGAAGCCATGAAGATACTTGATAACTTCTCCCTAACCGCCCGCAAAGCCCCTTCAGTTACAATGGATTTCTCAATTGTAACTGTAAATCAGATGGAGAACACTGCCGACACTCTTAAGGGAAATGTTGTCCTGAGTGGCGATAAATATGTTCTTGAGCTACCTGATAATACAATCTGGTTCAACGGGGAAACATCCTGGAGCTACCTGCCGGCGGAAAATGAAGTCACTATTACAAAACCCGGCAGGAAAGACAATTCCTTCCAGAGTAAACCGTCTGCTATATTCTCCGTTTATAAGAAAGATTACAAGGTCAGGCTTGTTGATGAAACAACAGGGAACTATATAATTGATCTCTATCCTGAAGATATTAAAAGCGACCTTGTAAGGATAAGACTCACTATCGCGAAGCTGTCCTACAATCCGGTTAGTATTGAATACAAGAAAAAGGACGGAGTGACAAGTACCTTATATGTAAAGAAATATAACCTTGACCGGAAGACCGGGGATAATACCTTTGTATTCCAGCCATCGAAGTACAGGAATGTTGAAATTAATGATATAAGGTAAACGGTCAGGCTTCTCTTTCAGGATATGCTACCCTCGAATGATAAATATTAAGAAGTCTTTTCTTAAAGGTATTTTTAATATCTGTAATATCCCTGAAAGTCAGGGGTGCATTAGATAATTGGTCATCCTGTTCCTGTAAATAGACAACCCTTTCAACAAGTTCATTTATATTTTCTTCTGTATATTTATCAAGGGTCCTTGAAGCAGCTTCAACAGCATCTGCCATCATAACAATTGCTGTTTCCTTAGTAGATGGTTTTGGTCCCGGATAAGTAAATTCCTTTTTTCTTTCTTTATCATCTGGGTGCTGGTCAAGATATTTCTTATAGAAGAAATAGGCTATCGTTGTGCCGTGATGAGTCTGTATGAAATCAATTATCTGCACGGGCACCTTGAAGTTCTTGGCCAGCACAACACCGTTCCGTACATGATTAATAATGACCTTAGTGCTTGCAAGAGGATCCAGCCTGTCGTGAGGACTGGTTCCATCAAGCTGGTTCTCAATAAAATAATCAGGATAGGCAATTTTCCCTATATCATGATAAAGTGCACCTGTCCTGACAAGAAGCAGGTTAGCACCTATGGCACGTGCTGCTTCCTCCGCCAGGTTTGCTACAAGGCGCGAATGCTGGAAAGAGCCTGGTGCTTCCTCCGAAAGTCTTCTCAGCAAAGGCTGGTTATAGTCGGAAAGCTCAAGCAGCGTAGTGTCAGAAAGAAAGTAAAAATTCTTTTCAAAGAGGAAAATAAGTGGGTAACTGAGAAGAACAAGGAGGCCGTTACCCAGGAACCATTTGTATTCTGACCAGTTAAAATCGGCAAAGGAGCCCTTCTGCATCAGGCTGATACCGGTATACAGAACAGAATAACAAACAAAAACCATAAGAGCCGCAAAGATCAGTTTTCCCTTTCTGTAGATATTTGTAAGTGTAAAAATGGCAACAACTCCCGAGATGAAGCTTGAAAAGACAAATGTAAACTGATCAGGCACTATAAGCCCTGCAAGCATTATAGTAACAAGAAGTATGAACAGGGCTAACCTGGCATCATAGAAAGTCCTTATCACAATGGGAATAAGCGCAAAGGGAATAAGATAGAGGATATTATCATTGTTAAGATCGATAACAATCCTTGTCATTGCCACGAAAGCAAGTATAATGAAGATTATAAAGAAAGTCTTTCTGTTTACCTTTAATATCTCCGGACGAAAATGCGTAAGAAACAGATAAAGAACAAGATAGCATGATACGACCATTATAAGTGTTCCTAAAATGGTGAATATATTATCATTCTCTCCCCTGGGCCACATAGCAACAATAACAATAATACTTGTAATGAACAATACAGTATTGACAATTGGTTTACGCGTTGTTTCCTGTGTATTCTTGACGTCAGACATTATACCCTTAAATTAAACACTTAAAAAGCTAAACAAAAATAAGGTAAAATTCCAATAACAATTTATTTACTGATAAGTAATTAGTCCTCCTTTATCATATTAAAAATGAATATGTATGTATTTTGATAAACAATCCATCCAAAGAGTATCATGAAAAATATTCCTCTCATATTTTTCGCATTTACCGTAAATACATGGAGATTTTCATGATATGCCTGATCAGAATCCGGGAAACATTATAATTATAATTTAATGTAAAAATTCAATCAGGCTACTCCTGAAACAACGACTGCAGGCTTTTGTTCAATGATCTTTAAAACAGACATGTTATCTTCATACTGCTAATGAAAAGCATTTTTACAGGTTTATTTGTTAATTTTGAACAAAATAATCATTGATGGAAAAATACATATGCGATAATGTCTTTGTACCACTGCGCTCCGGACCGACGCATAAGTCGGAGATGCTGAGCCAGGTTCTTTTCGGAGAAAAATATACTATAACCGACAAGGCAGGGAGCTGGATTAAGATAAGAACCCTGTTCGATAACTACAGCGGCTGGGTCGATACTGATCATCTTCGGCACAGGCCTGTTGTTGATGATATGCCAGGATTTGTTCTTAACCGTTCAGTAGAATGTTTCAGGGAAGATAATACAAGGATGAGCCTGGAAGCAGGGTGTGAAATATAT
>DATFLA010000595.1:0-2005 GCA_035268305.1 Bacteroidales bacterium
AGACTCTCTATGTATCCGAATCCATCGGAAAAGGAGTATTTCAACATGGAGACGCTTCCCGCGGATTCTGGATGCCAGGAGAGATACGCCGTCCGGCTGCCCTTCCACGCTGGTCACATCAGAGAGGGATAAAAGCCGCAGACGGACTTTATCTGCCCACTCCCGACAAACCGGTCCCGGATGCATATACAGGTCCAACACCTGGAAAATCTTTCATACTTCATACCCGCCTGGATAAACCGGGATTAAAAAAATTCAATATTCTATTCGAGATCAATCAGACTTGGGATTGGAATGAATACTGGACAAATAACAAATACCCTGAAGATAAGGAATATAAGGCTTCATGCCAGCCTGCACTGGTCTATTCAACAATGATTGATCTTGATAATCTAAAAGATGAATATATTATGGAAATTATTGGCCGTAGTCACCATTCTGGTGCTAACGGTCTTTTGTATGATGATATTCAGACACTTTCTACAGCTCTTCATATTGCCGATCAGATTATCGTACGGATCACGGATTAATCAGGAACAGTTGAAACCGGTGTACGGAGTGTACGTAAGCGTACAACATCGTTTCAAAAGTGAACACTTTGTTGCTATCCATTTTTTAACTATATTGCTCAATAACTGGAATTTAGTCATTTTGGCATATCTATTGCTTTTTCTGTTCCAACAAATTTAAATACCATATAATGATTAAAACTGTTGACCTGGTTAAAGTATTTCGAACCGACGAAGTCGAAACCACTGCACTTAACAATGTGAATATTGAGGTAAAAGACGGAGAATTTGTTGCCATTATGGGACCTTCCGGTTGTGGAAAATCAACTCTTCTAAATATTCTCGGGCTCCTTGATAATCCAACAAACGGTTCATATGTTTTCCATGAAACGGAAGTAGCCAATCTTAAAGAAAAAGGCAGAACAAATCTGCGTAAAGGCAATATTGGTTTTGTTTTCCAGAGTTTTAACCTCATTGATGAACTTACAGTTTATGAAAACATTGAGTTGCCTCTTCTTTACCTTAAAATGAGCAGCTCAGAAAGAAAGAAGAAAGTGGACGCCGTAATGGAACGGATGAAAATCAGTCATCGGAAAAACCATTTTCCACAGCAACTGTCGGGAGGTCAGCAGCAACGTGTAGCTATAGCGCGCGCTGTCGTAACAAATCCCAAGCTTATCCTTGCTGATGAGCCTACGGGTAACCTGGATTCGGCAAATGGTTCGGAAGTCATGGCACTGCTTACTGAACTCAATGAGGATGGAACTACCATAGTTATGGTAACACACTCACCCAATGATGCCGAAAAAGCACACAGGATCATTCAGTTGTTTGACGGTCACGTTGTTACAGAGAACATACATAAAAAACTCTGAAAAGTAACATCAAGGCTGATTATAATTCAACTTTTTTGCAGAACATGAGATATCTCATGTTTTTTGTGAATTAAATAACACAAATTCGCCGTAACATTTAGGTTAACAAGAAGGTTAGATTTAGGGTTGAAAAGCTGTTCGCCAGAGCAGCTTTTCTTTTTTAAATAATCAATATTTTTCTATTTTCACGTTCAATTTCAGTTTAACAAAATCAAACCTGAAAATGAACCACTTAAAATCTGTTTTGCCCATCATTCTGTCACTTCTGTTCTTTATTTCATGTGGGAGAAATAATAACCAAAATGAAGAGTCATCCGATACATTTGACATACAAGATTACATTAAAGCCGCAGAATCGAAAGTCTATATCTCCAGCAG
Organism: Bacteroidales bacterium; assembly: GCA_035268305.1. Taxonomy (GTDB): domain Bacteria; phylum Bacteroidota; class Bacteroidia; order Bacteroidales; family VadinHA17; genus LD21. The sequence goes on from DATFLA010000595.1 coordinate 1,763, forward strand.
CATTCTTAAACAAAAGATGCAGGAAGAGGAAATTACCCAGCAAGAGGAGGGGAACATACGGAAACTCCTGGTAATCTATCTCAATCAACTTGATCCGTCCGCCGGTATCCTTTATGATGCATTCAAACAGCAGAAGGATCAGTTACACGGATTGGTTATGCTGAATACATTTGAAAAACTGAAGGAACTGGCAGCGCATCTGCAGGAAACAAAATCCGTGCTTGCAGTCGCTCCCATCAGTGA
>DATFLA010000596.1:0-2150 GCA_035268305.1 Bacteroidales bacterium
AGGTAACCTGCAGCTCAAGGAAGATACCGTTGAGATTTACCAGTTGCTCAGGGAGCTTTACGATCAGTATAATACAGACAGATACAGGTTAAACAGGGAACAGGTGGCTCTTCTGCTTAATGTTCAAGAGTCATTTAGAAAAGCGAAGATCATTATCGACAGGCAGCGCCTTTCAAGAGCTTTAAGCTGCCTGATGGACAATGCCCTGACCCAGACGAAAAAAGGAGTCGTTGAAATTGGCGCATCCTTCGCCGACAAGAATTTACTGGTTTTCACCATAAAGGATAGCAGCAACATGTTGTTGCAGGAGAGAGCCAGGAAGATCTTTGAAACAACTGAAAAGGAAGAGGACTGGTATAATACTTCCGATACGATCGGACTCGGTTATAAACTTGCTAAGGGACTGATTGAAGCCATGGACGGAGAAGTCATGGTGAAGGACAGTTCATTTAAAGGTACAACAATTGAGTTCTCGATCCCGGTAAAGACCGTTACACCTAAGTATTATCAATCAGGTGCAGTCGACAGGATTAAGGTTGAACGTTCGCAGAATGAATAGATGACCGGTTTGATGCTTCTGCCTGCTTTTTATTAGGGGTTTGTTATTGTTTTCAAGTTTTCAAAAAGGCAGATCATCAATTCCGGATTCACTCTCAGGCGGTTCAGGAGGGAAAGGAACATCCTCGTCGGGCATTTGTGCCGGAGTACCGGGTGAAGACTCGCCGGACTGATCCTGTATTTTATCAATGCGCCAGGCTTCAAGATTTGTAAAGTACGACACCTGGCCATCTTTCTCCCACTTCCGTCCTCTGAGGTTAAAGGAAACATTAACCATATCGTCCACATTGAGTTGGTCCAGTAATGCACATTTATCTTGTGTAGCCTGGAATTTTATGAAGTCAACAAATTCAAAACCACTGGAACCGGACGATTTGATTTCCAGGACAAATTCACGTTTCTGGAATCGATCAGAGATCTTTTGGATTTCGAATTTTTCTGCCAGGCGGCCGTTGATTTCGAAGCTCATATCTTGAAGTTCTTTTATAATTAGGATTAAACATTATTGCCAAATTTACTTATTTCTCGAGTAAGAACTTGGTGCCTGAAAAGATTGTTTTATTAGAGGAAAAGCCATAATTCCGATCTAATGATCAAAAAAAGGCTGTTCGCTTTGTCGGACAGCCTTTTTTAATGATTTATTTGAACCTGTTAATTCTGTAACGGTCTATTCTTCAGGTTTGATATCTATCAGTTCAACCTTAAAAATAAGTACAGAATTACCCGGAATAGGTCCTGAAGCTGTTGGTCCGTATCCAAGATGTGATGGAACATATAGCATATATGTTGATCCTACAGGCATCAATTGAAGACCTTCAGTCCATCCCGATATTACACCATTCAACGGGAATTCAACTGTTTCTCCTCTGTCATAACTGCTGTCAAATATAGTGCCGTCGATAAGCTTACCTTCATAATGAACTTCAACGGTTGAGTTTTCGTCTGGTTTTTCTCCATCTCCCATAGTCAGTACCTCATATTGCAACCCTGATTCGGTGGTAATCACACCTTCCCTTTTACCATTCTCCTCAAGAAAAGCGGCACCTGTTTCCAGGTTATCAATAGCATCCTGTTCAGCCTGTTTTGATTCCTGTGCCTGTAATGCCATATTCAACTGACGGAATATAGACTGACACGTCATCTGGTCATATGCTGAAGAATCATTTAATACCTGGTTCATTCCCGAACCGATAAGATCTGCATCTGCTTCCCAGGGAGCATCGGCGAGATCGTAACCAAGGCTTAACCCAAGGAAATAGTTCAGTGAGTCAGCTTGATTTTTCATGGAGATCTGTCCTTCTGATTTAATGCCGTTCATTCCTGAGCCAATAAAATACCCGGCAGCCAGTGCAGCAATTGCAACTACTACGAGTGTGATAATTTGTCTGCTATTCATTTGGTTTGCTTTTTTAAATTCAATGACGCGAAGATAGGAGAAATATTGTATAACACACAATTATATTTTTATAGCTCTGACTATTTCTCTTTTTCCGGGTGGCCCCGGTATCTTTTTTACATCGAATCCGCACATATCCAGGAGTCTGCGAACACTCCCCCTTGATGAATAGCTTACCAGAATTGCTCCAGCTTTT
>DATFLA010000597.1:0-2452 GCA_035268305.1 Bacteroidales bacterium
CAGGATTCCGATAAGATAGTTCCCTATATCGACATTCACCTGAAAGGGAATTCTATTCTTAAAAGCCAGCTTATTGTACTTGACATCCTTGCTCATAATGACTGGAAACGTCCGATATACTTTGTTTCAGGTTATCATAATGATGCACTTGGGCTTGAGGATTATTTCCAGCTTGAAGGTCTTGCATACCGCCTGGTTCCGATAAAATCACAAAACAAGGACTGGCTCCATTATGGCAGGATAAATACCGACATCCTGTATAATAACCTTATGAATAAATTTGCATGGGGCAATGCAAATGCAAAAGGTGTTAATCTCGATTATAATCATAAAAGAACCATAATAGTCATAAGGGCACGTCTTAATTATGCCCGCCTGGCCAAGGCTCTTGTGGCAGAAGGAAAGAAGGATAAGGCTGTTAAGGTTCTGGATTACATAATGAAGGAACTTCCTATTGAAAAAACTTCATACGATCCTTATGTGCCGGATATTATTGATGCATATTTTGCAGCAGGAGATACAACCAAAGCAGTGAAGATGACAAACGACCTGTGTAACTTCTATTATGGTCATCTCGATTATTTCCTGAAACAGGCTCCCTATATCGTTCAGTCTGCTGAGTATGAAATACAATCGGCAATACAGTATCCTTCAAAGGTGGCTGCCTCATGCAAAGAATATGGCAAGCCGGAACTGGGTGAAGAGATTAATAATAAACTGGAAAATTACTACGCCCGCTATGTGAAGATCATAAACCCTTCACAGAAATAAGCCGGTTAATCACGTTTGGCTGAAACAGTAGTGGATGTATTCAGGTATTTACCAACAAGGAAGAATATCCTTTCCGGGTAAATAGGCTTGAGGATGTACTCATTGCATCCTGCTATATATGCTTCTGTCTTTACCTGTTCTGATGAAAATGCCGTGATCATTATCACAGGAACACTCTTTCTTTCTTTGCGTAAAAGCCGGATACACTCTATCCCGTTAACGAGCGGTATAAGGAAATCCATGAATACCAGATCAACCCTGCTGTTTTTACGGTTTATATAATCCACGAATTCTTTTCCTGTACGAAATATCTTTAATTCTGCACCGGAATTTTTAAGAACTGTTTCATAGTACCTGATCGAAGGCAGATCATCCTCAACTATCACAATAATTCTTCCGTCAAGTTCTAAGTTGCTGATATTCAGGTCCATTTAGGGTAATGATTAGACAAGTATAAAATTACTACATGTTAAAGATCAGGCACTGTCAATTTGGTGCAGTTATTAACATTTTATCAACATGGAGCTTTCGTGGCTGCTTGACTTCATTTGTTTTGCTTATAAAAATTTCGCAAATTCGTATAAACAAAATCTTGAACTCATGCTCAAAAAGTTACGCATTATCAGAGTTTTATTATTAGCGCTGATATTAGCCGGACCCGCTGTATGCTTATACAGCCAGGGGCATATTGATAACGCTACCCGCGCAGTATTTATTTTCGATATCGCCAGGTATATTGACTATGGTCCGGGCTTTGCCGATTCATCTGTCTTCAGGATAGGTGTACTCGACAGGGATGAGTTTTTATTTCTGGAGCTGGGAAATATCCGGAAGACGAGACCGGAAATACAGGGTAAACCCGTGGTGCTTGTAAAATTCAATTCCGAAAGCCAGATCACATATACCCAGCTTTTGTATGTCAACAAGGCAAGCGGTTTCAGCCTCGATAAAGTGAAAAGCGTTATTGCCGGTCACCAGACCCTTCTGCTGACCGAGGGTTATGAGTTCCGGGAATCGATGATCAACTTCATGGGTGTGGAAGGTGAGATGCCCAAATATTCGGTTAATGAGGATCTTATTAACAAGGCAGGCATGAACGTTAATTCCAACATGCTTACCCAGGCTATAAAGACAAGGGAAGACTGGGAGAAACTGTTCGGAAAAGCAAGCAGGGAAATAATAATTCAACGCGACACTATCAGGCAACAGTTGCAGACCATCCAGGCTCAGAAAACAGAGATACTGCATCAGAAAGCACTGCTCGACAGTCTCGACAAAGAGATCGTTGACAGGGAGAAGACACTGGATGAGAAGCAGAAGATACTTGAAAGTCAGTTTAAAAAGATTGATAAACAGCAGGGTGAGATCTCTCTGCAGAAAAACACAATAATTGAGCAGCAGAAAGCTGTTAAAATACAGCAGGATACTCTTACCAACCAGAAGAAAAAGATAAACCAGCAGGTTACAAAGATAGATCAGCAACTGGAGAAGATCAATGATCAGGAAAGCCGCATTAAACTGCAGCTGGCCACTCTTGAAAAACAAAAGCTCATCCTTTATTTCGTAGTACTGGCCCTGTTTCTTGTAAGCATACTGGGTTACTATATCTACAGGGGGTATAAAATCAAACAGGAAGCAAATATAAGGCTTGAGGATAAAAACAGGACAATCTCACTGCAGA
>DATFLA010000598.1:0-3730 GCA_035268305.1 Bacteroidales bacterium
TCCCGGCTTTCCCCCAATAACAGGTATTGTCTCCGAAGCACCTACAAGACCTGCCTTAAGGTGTGAGTCCCCATTGTCATCCTGGTGATCATGTTCCCAGACACCATGTGGAATTATCCTGCTGAGAAAAGTGATGACGTCGTTCTGAACCGACTGGTCCCAGTTCTCCTGGATCATAATGGCTGCCGTGGCTCCCCTGGCATAAACCGAAGCAATGCCCGATATTACCCCGCTCGACCTGATAATGGCTGTCACTTCCTGTGTTATGTCATATAAACCGTTCTGCCTGTCTGTGCTGAGTGTAATGATCTTTTGCATAAGCGATAGTTTACTGTAAAATTAAAATTTATTTATTTGTTTTTTACCTTGGTGATTAATTGACGTCTTATAAGCATAACAACTGAAGACTTTTGACGGACTTAAAAATTATAGAAGAATGCAGGAAGGGTAACCTGGATAGTTTCAGAAAGCTTATTGATCAGACATCCCCTTTTGCATACTCGGTGGCTTTCCGGCTTCTTGGCGATGACGACCTGGCGAAGGATGTGGTGCAGGATGCAATGATTGTAATATGGCAGAAAATAAACAGGATAAAAACGGCTGAAGTATATAAGACCTGGATATACAGGATTGTTGTAAATAAATGTTACGACCAGCTCAGGAAAAGAAAAAGAAACCCGGAATATTATGCCGATGACAGAACATGGTCGCTGATAGCCGACAGGACAGTTGATAATACTTCCACAGGTCTTGAAAATGATGAGATAGCACTAGTGATCAGCCTGCTAACAGAACAACTGAGTCCGCAACAAAAAACTGTTTTTGTTCTGTCTGAACTGGAACAGCTTTCAGCGGATGAGATATCGGAGATATCAGGAATGACCCGTACTAAAATAAAGGCTAACCTGTATTATGCAAGAAGAAAAATTTCTGAATTACTGGAAAAATATTTGTGAAGATGAAAGGAGAAAATCAGAAATATGAAAAGGTGAGGGATCTTCTGAGGAGATCGGAACCAGGACTGAACGGCGGAGCTGATCTTGAGGAGAGAATATACAGGGCTGTTCAAAAGAGCGTTAAGGAGAAACAGACCTTACCGGATATCCTGGGTTTTCTTTTCGGCTGGGTCTATATCGGCTGGGTGAGAAGAAGCCTGGTGACCATTTCAGCAGTACTGGTTCTGTTCTTTATCTACCAGCAGGCTGTTATACTGAAAGAACTGAATCATATCTCCGGAAGGACAATAATAATAGAAGGAGGATCCAAAACAGTCAATACGGGAGAACTTGAGAAGAGATTGATTATGTATAAATTGTCGGGGAAAAAACCCGGTGATGAAGACCTTGATATATCACGTCAGCAGATGAATGACCTCATTGAGTCGGTTAATGAGTTGAAAGATAAATACAGGGATCTTATAAATATTATTAACTCCGATCCTGAACTCAGAAAATATGTTGAAAAACAGCTTAATAAGAAGGAAAAATCGAAAACTAATCTTTGATGCCATGAAATATATTCCCTTGAAAACAACACTCTTCTTAATCCTGTTATCTGTGATGTCGTGCGATGAACCAGAAACCGTTGTAACGGATATTGTACATGCTGACGGGTCCGTAACACGAAGGATTGAAATGAAGAATATTGAAAATAAGTTTGAAACATCAGATATGCAGGTTCCGTTTGACAGCACCTGGGTCATCAGGGATTCGGTTGAAACAGATGAGAAAGGCGATACTACATGGGTGAAGAGAGCTGAGAAAACCTTTGCAAGTGCTGAAGAACTTAATCTTACATATAAGAATGACTCCGGGGCCAACCGGAAATTTTTACGCAGTGCACATTTCTCAAAGAGATTCCGCTGGTTTAATACAGAATACCGGTTCTCTGAGAAAATTGACAGGACGATGGAATTTGGTTATCCTGTTTCCGATTTCCTGAATGAAGAAGAGCTTCGCTTTTATTATGCTCCGGACAGCTACAGGGATGAAAAACTGAACGGTGCGGACAGTACAAGGTATAAGGCTTTGCAGGATTCAATAAATGATAAAACTGACAGGTGGTCTATGAAAAACCTGATAGATGAATGGGTAGGTGTGTTTTCGAACCTTCTTAATGGCAAGGCACAAGGAATGCTATCAGCCGATTCACTCAGGAAACAGGAGGATAAGTTTGTGACGATATGCGGGGCCAATGAAGATAAGCTTGACAGCCTCTGGACAAATGGAATCCTTCTAAGGGAACTTATTGGGGAAGACAATGCAACAAGGTATAAAAATGAAGCAGATTCGGCTGTTGATATTGCGGCTGATAAGCTCTGGGTCGATTTTAAAAGCTATACTGTTAAAATGTCAATGCCCGGCAAACTGACCGGCACAAACGGGTATATCGACAGCAGTAAGGTCCTGACCTGGCCTGTAAAATCGGATTTTTTTATGACAGAACCCTATGTAATGTGGGCAGAGTCGAAGGTTCAGAACAAATGGGCCTGGATCATTTCAGGAGTATTCCTTTTATTCGTATTTACCGGCTTCTTAATAAGGCTAATAAAAAAGGGCTGAAATATCAACCCTTTTTTAACCCTAACTAACTAACTAAAAAACCACCAACTATCTGTAAATAGTATATCTTATTCTACATAATCCTTTAACATCTGCATGAGCTTCTGGCGCGTAAAGAAAATTCTGCTCTTTACAGTGCCTATCTTAAGACCGAGCTCATCAGCGATTTCCTTATATTTGTAGCCTTCAACATGCATCTTGAACGGGATCCTGAATTCATCACTCAGCGAGTTTATTGCCTTATCTATCTCACCTTCCGAATAGTACGATTCAGGTGAAATAAAACCCTTATCATGTGGCTGGTTGATATAGTAAAGATCCTGTGTGCCGTCTATAATTGTGTTTTCCTTTACACTTCTCCGATAGTTATTAATAAAAGTGTTCTTCATTATTGTGAAAACCCATGCCTTCAGATTGGTATAGTCCACAAACTTGTCTTTGTATGTGATCGCCTTAAGATACGTGTCCTGTACAAGGTCAAGTGCCGTGTCCCTGTCGGATGTTAAACTCATGGCAAACCTCTGAAGGTTACTTTTCATCTCTATAAGGCTTGTGTTAAATTCAATCTGTGTCATAACTCTTGTTTTTAAAATGTTGAAACAAATTTAAACCGATAAAAAAGGATATGCAAATCTTAATATCTTAAAATCGTTAATTTTCCCCTCTTTTATAAATAATGTATTGTAGTAACATTAAGTAATACAGAGAGTTGTTGTCGTTTTGTTTAACTTTTTCTAAATATCGTATAAATAAAAAATTCATTTTGTTTCCTTTTAAGTGAGTGCCCGGAAAAAGATTCTTAATGGTTTTCTTTATTTATTAACTTAACATTACAAAGGTAGACCAGGGGTGTGAGAGCAAGGTTAAGATTGAGTTAAGGTTTGATTAATTTGAGATTAATACCGGTGTGTATTTCTCCCGAATCATTAAGTTTTGTACTTTTAAAGAAAAATCTCTATGGATTTCAGTATCAGGTTAAAAAACGGCCTCCTTCTCCAGGGTTTTATCCAGGGTCCGGGCGAAAATGCCCGGGCTGTAATCATAATGGTTCATGGTCTGGGAGAGCATGTAGGGAGGTATGATAACTGGGCAGTGATGTTCAGAAATGAGAGAATAGGTTTCGCGGGACTTGATCTGCCCGGACATGGCCGTTCCGGGGGAAGGAGAGG
>DATFLA010000599.1:0-9039 GCA_035268305.1 Bacteroidales bacterium
ATCCAAAGGCCGCTGCATGCCTTCAGTATGGGCTCCATAGCCGTGATCATACCACTTGCAGGAACTATACACCTTATCTCCTTACCTTCGTAGATATGCATATAGGGTTCGCGGTTTGAAACAACTATCATCTTGCTGTTCTGAAGCAGGTTGCTAACTTCTATCTTCAGCCTTTCAGGTGTCCAGATAGTCTCTGCACTGGTCCTCAGCCTTGCTTCTTCCTCTGCATTTGTTTTGGCTTCCCTGATAGCTTTGGCAATATTTTCTATTTCCTCATGGAGTGGTTCAAGGAACCTTGATGTTTTTGGTTTTTCGAGGTATTCAGCATTACCCGTGCGCATGGCTCTCGACCATGCCACAAACCTGTTAATATGGCTAAGTATTCCCCATTTGATAATCAAGAATATTATTAATGAGACTACGGATGCCTGGATGACCCATTTTACCAGGTTGTGTATCCATAGTTGCTGTACGACCCGGTCAATATACTCTGCATCTGCATACAATATAACTGCCGCCTTTTTTCCCCTCATGCTCCTGAAGGGCCTTATGTACTGGTATATCTTCCTGTCTGATGCAGTAATAAATTCACCAAGAGGATTGTTGGTGTAAAGCAATAGTGGAATATATTTAAAGGCATTGCTGAGCAGAGGGCGAATGTCGCTGGTGCACAACAGGCTGTCGCTGCTGCAATAAATTGCTAGCCCCAGAAGATCTTCATGTTTTATAATGCTGTCGTGATAATGCCGGAATCTTTCATCACCGTTAATGCAGAAAAACTGGCTGTCTACCTTTATATTATGTTCTGCAACATTTTTTATTCTCTTTTCAAGATCGGCTGTAAGTTTCTTTTTCTCTGATGAGCCCTGATATATGGTAAACCCCAACGTTACTATTCCAAATGCAACGAACACGGATAGTATTAATGTCAGAGTTAGTTTCATTATTGACCTGTTTTATACAAATTACCTTTTTTAAAATATCTGGCATACTAGAGAGCAATAATTTACCTTTTGACTTGATAAACCAAGAGAAAGATCACTTTTTAACAGTATATCAAATTTACGAAAAATATGTCACAGAGTGAATATGATAAGCTCATAAATGGCTGTTTATCTTCGTTTATTACAGTTTCTTTATATATATTTCAACTGGTACTTTTTGCTGTTTTATTTCAATTTGAATGAAATAGTGTAAACAACCTTATTTGACAGCCTTGCACATTGTGCGACAGAAGATTGACAGAAAAAAATTGTTAGCTTTGCATAATCAGTAATTTTGAAATACTAAGGGTGAAAAGAATATCGGTCCAGTTTAAGATAGGGTTATTAATGCTGCTTGCAGTGGGGCTGCTTTCAGCAACAGGATTTGTATCCTACAGGAAACTTTCAACTATTGTTTCTTCAATAAATGTGGATATTAATCCTGAATTGCGGCTCGTGAGCATACGCGATATTTCGATGGACCTTGAGAAAGCACAGAACAGCATACGAATCTATTCCATAACTAACGATAATCAGGATCTTCAGCCTTATTACAATGTTATATCTCATATAGATGAAAAAGTAAGTAAGCTGAGGGATGAATGTACCGGTGACACTATTTTGCTTCAGCAGACAGATACAATAAGTAAGCTTATTGAAGAAAATATAGTTATCTGGAACAGGTTGCTTTATCTTAATAATAACCAGGCTGTTGTGAAGTATCTGAAGACTCTTTCGGATAAGCTGAATACAGGCCCGGATGAGGTGCTGCAGGCTGAAAACGGTATTTTGAAGAGGGTATTTAAGAACAATAATAATAACAAGTTAAGCGAGGTTGAGATAAAGAGTGACCTGCAGGAGGCTGAGTTACAGGACAGGATTACAAAAGAGAAAATAATGGCAAGGGAGGCAGAGCTGGCTAATACAAGCAGTGAGCTTAAAAGCCAGTTTTATGATCTTATTGCTAAAATCGAAAATGAGATTTCCGCGCTTGTAAGACAGAAAGCTGCGGTTGCACAGCAACAGGCTAATGAAACATATATGTGGCTGGCATTATTCCTTGTTTCAGGGACCCTCCTGGCTATCATTGTTGTTTTTATTATTGTACGATTTGTCAGGAAAACAGAAGATTACCAGGTAGCACTGCAACGCTCCAAGGAAGAGACAGAAGAACTGGCCCGGACAAAGGAACAGTTTATGGCTAACATGAGCCACGAGATACGTACACCAGTGACCGCTATAAGCGGGTTTACTGAGCAGCTCATGCACGACAACCTGACAGACAATACAAGAAAAATTCTTAAGGTTATTAAGTCTTCATCCGACCACCTCTCGAGGATTATAAATGATATCCTCGACTTTTCGAAACTTCAGAACGGGAAGCTGGTTCTCGAGAAAGTACATTTTAATATAAACCAGTTAATGGAAGATGTATATGCCTTGTTCGAAAGCCAGGCAAAAAGGGATGAAATAGAACTCAGTTATTCAGTAGGTCCTGAGGTACCGCGTGTTTTACTGGGCGATCCATACCGTTTAAAACAGATACTTATCAATCTTGTTAGTAATTCTGTAAAGTTTACAAAAAGGGGCAAGGTGCATTTCTCTGTTAAGGGCAGGATAAAGAAACTACCTGTTGTGGACCTTATCGTTGAGGTAATAGATACGGGAATAGGTATTGATGAGAAGAAACTAAATTCTGTCTTTGAGGATTTTATACAGGAGGAGATGAGTACTACAAGACAGTTTGGAGGTACCGGGCTGGGCCTCTCCATCGTTAAAAAGCTTGTTGAATTACACAATGGGACTATTGAATGTGCAAGTAAGAAAAACCATGGCACCAGGATAACATGCTATATTCCTTACCACCAGGGCAACCCGGAGAAGATTGTCGATGAGATTACGCCACTCGTGGAAGTTCCGGATGAGGTTAAGAAACTTAAAATACTTATTGTCGATGATGAAGAGTACAACAGGATGCTATTTAAAATGATACTCGACAGGTGGAAGATTAGTTACAGCGAAGCAACTAATGGGAGTGAAGCACTGGATCTTTTAAAGGAAAATCATTTTGATATGGTCTTTATGGATGCACGTATGCCTGATATGGATGGACTGAAAGCAACAGGGATTATCAGGGATGAAATGGGTCTGAGTATGGAGAAACTGCCTGTAATATGCATTTCAGCAGCAAACATGAATGAGAACTGGAAGAAATACAAGGATGCAGGAATGAACAGCTTCCTCTCAAAGCCATTCACTGAAGAAGGCCTGCTTACCTCAATTGTATCAGTACTTAATGGTGCCGTAATACTGGAACAGGAAGGACAGGTGGTTAGTAAAGAACAGGAGAAAGATAAGATTACAACTACTGATGCAACAACTGGCGACAAGACTGGAATCAACCTTGATAACCTGTACCATATTTCCGGGAACGATGAAAAAATGGTAGAACAGCTGATAGCCTCATTCACCGATACAACGGACAAGGGACTGAAGGAGCTTGGCAACGCCATTGAAGGTAATAATAATGATGTGGCTGCAGAAATTGCCCACAGGTTACTTCCTCCCTGCAGGCATATAGGAGCAACAGGCCTATGTAATATTCTGAAAGGTATCGAAAGAAACATAAAGAATAATATGGATCATAATGAAGCCTGTAAATTATCCGAAAAGGCACAACATGAATTTGAGGATATAAGATCAGTACTTGACCGGCATATTTCAAAAATGAGTTAGCTGTTTAAGCACTGAGGCAGGATAAATTTTGTATCTTGCCTTAAACATAAGTGTGAACGATATGTCAGCCATAGAGGAAAAACCATTTAGAATATTTGTAGTTGAGGATAGCGAGTGGTATAACAAGCTTCTTGTTTATACACTGTCTACAAATCCCGACTTCGAGGTACGCAGTTTTTCCACAGGCCGTGAACTGTTAAATAACCTTTATGAAGCCCCGGACATTATAACTCTCGATTACCGCCTTCCTGATATGACGGGACTTGAGATCCTTACACAAATAAGGCAGGAAAACACCGATGTACAGGTTATAATGATCTCTGAACAGGAAGATATTAACACTGTTGTAGCTCTCCTGAAGCTGGGCGCCTATGATTATATTGCTAAGTCGGATGACATAAGGGACCGCTTACTTAATACAGTTAAAAACATTCGTGATGGCATTGGCCTCAGGAGAGAAATTACAACCCTGAGGAAGGAGGTGCAGCAAAAGTACCAGTACAAACAGAGTATACTGGGAGAGAGTGAAGCTATTAAAGTTGTTTATGAGCGTATTACAAAAGCACTGTCCACAAATATTACTGTTATTGTATCAGGAGAAACAGGAACAGGTAAGGAGCTGGTTGCTAAAGCAATACATTATAACTCGACCCGTAAGGATAAGCCTTTTGTTACTGTCAACGTAGCTGCTATCCCTTCTGAACTCGTGGAAAGTGAATTGTTCGGACACGAAAAAGGTGCTTTTACAGGTGCCTCATTCAGAAGAATAGGCAGGTTCGAGGAAGCTGATGAAGGAACAATTTTCCTTGATGAGATAGGGGAGATGGAATTGAGCCTTCAGGCTAAGTTGCTCAGGGCTCTCCAGGAAAAGGAAATTGTTAGAGTAGGCAGCAACAGACCTATAAAAACAGACTGCCGTATTGTTGTAGCGACAAATAAGAATCTCAGGGAAGAAGTAAAAAAAGGTAATTTCAGGGAAGATCTGTATTACAGGTTGCTTGGGCTGCCCATAGAGCTTCCGCCTTTACGGGAGAGAGGGAACGACATTCTTATCCTTGCAAATTATTTTACAGATAATTTCTGTTCTGAAAATAATCTTAAAACTAAGAAGCTGTCTCCTGCAGCCCAGAAGAAACTAATGAGCTATTCATTCCCCGGAAACGTCAGGGAATTGAAATCAATTGTCGAACTGGCTGTAACTCTTTCCGCGGGAGATGAAATAGCTTCCTCCGACATAATTATTAACAGCGACGACCCCCTGTCACAGGTAAGTGATGATACAATGACTCTCAGGGATTACCAGGAAAAGATAATTAAAGCAACACTAAAGCAGTTCGATAATGATATTAAGAAGACGGCTGCTAAACTCGATATCGGAGTATCTTCTATCTACAGACTCCTGAAGGAAGAAAAAGACCAGTAAATTTATCCAGTCTGTCTTCAGAATTCTCCCGTTCTTTTTTTTTCTCAAAATGAGAATCAATTCTCATTTTGAATTAAAAACTCTTTTTTTCTTTAATTATAGATCATTCAATATCAGCGATATATGATATGTTGCTTTGACGGCACGTATTTTGTCATAAAGGCATGATATTATGGGAAAGATTAATTTCCCTCTATTAATATTGATTAACTGCAAATATTGAGAAACAAAACTTACAATTAACTAAGGGGAGGAAAACAAATGCAAAATTTTGAAGATCCAAAAACAAAAAACGGTAACGGTGACAAGGGTAAAAACAATATCCTTGATGAAAATGCTACCCTATGGAAGAAAGAAAAGAAAGCCAGGAAAGATGGTATGGCAATGGGAGTACTTGTAACAGCAATCATAAGTGTCGTTATCCTTATTGCCGGCGGAATATGGGTTAATTCCTATATTAAGCATGAACGTTCAAATAACCTTACCATGCTTGACGATCAGAAAACACAGTTTACTGATCAGCTCACTTCACGCGATTCAGTTATAAATGAGTGGGTTCTGACTTTCGATCAGATCGAAAAAGATCTTGCTACAATTAAGGAAAAAGAAAAGATCATTAACACAGCATCAGCCGACAGGGAATTCTCAAAAGACAAGAAACAGCAGGTCCTTAAGGATATAGAGTATATCAATACTCTTCTTGATAAGAATAAGAAGAAAATTGCTTCTTTAAGTGCCCAGCTGAATAAATCGGGTCTTTCAATCAAGAGTCTTCAGTCGAAAGTTGCTGAACTTGAAGCTTCTATGGCACAGCGTGAAACTGAGATTTCTGACATGAAAACAGCACTTGCAGCGAAAGATTTCCAGATTAATCAGCTTAACGGAAAGGTTAGTGATATGCAGCTTGCAATGAGCCAGAAGGTTGATACAATAAATTCGCAGACAAGAGAGATGAATACTGCTTTTGTTGTAACAGGAACTTATAAATCACTTAAGGAAAAGGGTGTCCTTAACAAAGAAGGTGGTTTCCTAGGATTAGGTCGCAAGGAAGCACTTGTAAATGACTTCAGCGATACAACATTTGCTCAGGTAGATATAACCCAGACCAGGACTATCCCGGTTAATTCGAAAGATGCAAAACTAGTAACCGATCATCCGTCCAATTCTTATGAGATGGTTCGCGATAACAGCAACAAGATAGCCTATATCGAGATAAAAAACCCTGATGAATTCTGGAAAGTAACAAAATATGCAGTAGTAGAGATTAAGAAATAGGTTGATTGACTGATATTCAGGTCTAAGTCATGTCAGGCAAAGTATCAGGAAGCCGTCTCACAAGTAATTGAGACGGCTTTTTTATTTTACCTCCTTTTTTCTGAAGTTGCACCTGACGATTGTAGGTTTTTTGTTTTTACTCTCATTCGATATTAACATGTCACCATTATTCAGAAATGTCAATCCTTCAGGCTGGTTATAGATATCATGATCCAGTTTCTCCATGTATTCGATTTTGCCATGCAGATTAAAAACCATAAGAAGGTGCTCCATGCCGGACAATAAAAACAGTTTGTTTGTTAAAGTGTTAATAGCTATTTCCGATATTCTGAATTCAATATCCGGTTCTTTCTTGTCTTTCTTTTTGTGCTTATAATGAACATCTATATGATTCTCTTCGGCGAATTTCCTTACTGCTTTCATATCAAAAGTAAAAGCAGGCAGCTTATCCAACCTTTTATATTTAAGATCAAAGGAATATATGAATCTTTTTTTCTTGCCCTCATCTTTATCCAAAAACTGGTCTTTAGGTCCGATCAACAGCCTGTTATTGGCTTTGTCGTAGCATAGTCCTTCAATGTTAAGGGCCGGTACTCCCGAAGTGTAGTATTTGCAGCCTGCAATTTCAGAAGTGAACCCGGTAACGTCGAAAAGGATACCATCGCTGCGTAATACCCAGAGTGAATTTCCTGCCCTTGTTATGCCTTCATAATCTCCTTTCTGTGAAAAGAAGCTCCTGGTCACAACTTCCTCTTTGTCAATGTTATAAAAGTATATTATTCCGTTTTCGTCCTGGATGCAGGCTATCGTGTTATCGTTGATCTTTGTTATTCCTGATATTTCATGCAGGGCATGAGGCAGTTCATATATCCTGTCAGGTTTTGACAATTTATAATGAATAGGGATAAGTTGATATGATTTATCCTTATCCTTTGTACTGATGCTGAAGATGGCAGAAAACAATGCCGGTAAAATAAAATATAATAATTTCATAGCTGCAATTCTCAGGTTAACCAGGATATACCATGTAATCCTCAGGTATCCCCTACCCGGATAAAGTGCTCCAGGCTTCCTGGCCCCTTATGCAAAGGTATATATTTGAAGTGAATGAGCTGTTTTCCGAAGGAAGTGGATGGAGGATTTGAATTATTTTGAAATTTCGGCTTAGTATAAGCCAATCATTTGTATAACTTTGACAGCCAATTTAAAGTCGTTTTGAATCATTAATGATATAATAACTATGCCACTAAATATTTCAGATAATTTACCGGCAGTTAAGATTCTCGAGAATGAGAATATTTTCGTGATGAAGGAAACCCGTGCTGTGCATCAGGATATAAGGCCTCTGCAGATATTGATTTTTAACCTGATGCCTACTAAGATCACAACTGAGACACAGATCCTGAGATTATTATCTAATACACCTTTGCAGGTTGAGATCACTCTTATAAATACCAGGATGCATATATCAAAAAACACGCCCAGGGAGCACCTTGATGCTTTTTACCAGACTTTTAATGATGTATCTGCTCATAAATATGACGGTCTGATAATCACAGGTGCACCGATAGAGCATCTCAGGTTTGAGGAAGTTGATTACTGGGAGGAGATGGTGACGATAATGGATTGGGCTGAGAGGCATGTTACATCAACGATGTTCATATGCTGGGCTTCACAGGCCGGGCTATATCATCATTATGGTATACAAAAGTATATGATGAAGGAGAAGATGTTCGGCGTATATAAGCATAATGTTTATAACAGGACAAACGTCTTGCTTCGTGGTTTTGATGATGAGTTTTATGCCCCTCATTCCCGTTATACTGAGGTAAGGAGGGAGGATATAGAAAAGATTAAGGAACTTGATATCCTTGCTGATTCGAAAGATGCCGGTATTTATCTCGCTGCTTCAAAGGATATGAAAAAGATATTTGTGACCGGACATTCGGAATATGATCCATTAACTCTCAAGGCTGAATACGAACGTGATCTTAATAAAGGTCTGGATATCAGCATCCCTAAAAACTATTTTCAGGATGATGATCCTTCTCTCAACCCCGTGGTTAAATGGAGAAGTCATGCCAATCTTCTCTTTTCAAACTGGCTGAACTATTGTGTATACCAGGTAACTCCCTTTAACCTCGATAACGGGCAGAAATAATAAGGGCATGATTGGAGAAAACACTAAAAATTACCGGTTTACATATATTGTCTTGGCATTAACGAATTCCCTTATCCCCTGTGATGATAGTTCACGTCCGTAACCTGAGTTCTTTGTCCCGCCAAATGGCAGGCGGGGATCCGACTTTACAAGTGAGTTTATAAAAACTGCACCATCAGAAAACTCATGAGCCAGCTTCTCAGCCCTTTTTATGTCTGATGTAAAGACAGATACACCAAGACCAAATTCCGAATTGTTTACAAGCTCAACTGCTTCATCTGTATTCTTCACAACAATAACCGGGGCCACAGGGCCAAAAACCTCTTCCTCAAACAGAGGCATATCTTCTTTAACATCTGTAACAAGTGAAGGCTCATAGAAGGCACCATTCCTGGTGCCGCCAGCCATGATTTGAGCTCCCATATCAACCGATCTTCTGACTTGTTTCTCAACGGCCTCTG
>DATFLA010000600.1:0-5758 GCA_035268305.1 Bacteroidales bacterium
GTTTAAAAACGGCAGAAGAGCAACCGGTCTTGTCTATTCGGCAGGGTCCTTTTCAACAAAGCTTGGTGGCGGAGTGGCAGGCGCCATCATAGGATTTGTTCTTGCCGCATATAACTATAACGGTCAGGATGCAGTTGCAATACAGGGTGCGGTACCTGGAATCATAATGCTGATGAGCTGGATACCGACAATAATAGCCATAATGGGAGCTGTCCTTATGACCGTATATCCACTGAGCCAGAAGAAAATGGATGAGATAACAATTGAACTGACCCGGAGAAGAGCCATTGAGCAGGTATGATTACCCGGGTATATTTCTGAACCATAAAATAATTAATACATCATGAAATTTGGATATTTTGACGATACAGCCCGGGAATACGTGATCACTAACCCGCAAACTCCCTGGCCATGGATCAACTATCTCGGCAATGAGGATTTCTTTTCACTGATATCAAATACCGCCGGAGGCTATTCTTTTTACAAGGATGCCAGGTTCAGGAGGATAACAAGATACAGGTATAATAATGTGCCTATGGACAGTGGCGGCAGGTATTTTTATATTAAGGATGGCGATAACGTCTGGTCGCCCGGTTGGAAGCCCTGTAAAACAGAGCTCGACAGCTATGAATGCCGGCATGGGATGAACTATACAAAGATAGCGGGTGAGAAGAATGGCATCAGGGCTGAAGCTCTTTTCTTCGTGCCTTTGAAGACATGGGCAGAGGTCCAAAAGCTTACAATTACAAACAATACACTATCACAAAAGAAGCTTAAGATATTCTCCTTCACTGAATGGTGTCTCTGGAATGCTGCCACCGATATGGAAAATTTCCAGCGTAATTTTTCAACGGGAGAAGTTGAAATTGAAGGTTCGGTTATCTATCATAAGACCGAATATAAGGAACGTCGCGACCATTATGCCTATTATTCGGTTAATGTTCCTGTTGACGGGTTTGATACCGACAGGGAAACATTTTTTGGACTCTATAATGGTTTTGATGAACCGCGGGCAGTGCTTGAAGGTATGGCACAAAACAGTGTGGCTCATGGTTGGTCACCCGTTGCCTCTCATTATATCACAATTGACCTTAAACCGGGTGAGTCAAGAGACCTTGTCTTTGTCCTGGGTTATGTTGAGAATAACAAGGAGGAGAAATGGGAAGCGAAAAATATTATAAACAAGAGAAAGGCAAAGGAGACAATTGCACGTTTTGATACTGCTGAAAAAGTCGATGCTGCACTTGCTGATCTCAGGCATTACTGGGATAACCTGCTTAGTATTTATAAACTCGATTCGGGTGACGAGAAGCTTAACAGGATGGTCAATATATGGAACCAGTACCAGTGTATGATAACATTCTGCTTTTCACGTTCAGCATCCTTCTTCGAGTCAGGAATAGGCCGCGGCATGGGATTCAGGGATTCAAACCAGGACCTTATCGGGTTTGTACACCAGATACCGGAAAGAGCCCGTGAAAGGATTATAGATATTGCTTCCACACAGTTCCCCGATGGTGGTTGCTATCACCAGTACCAGCCTCTCAGCAAAAGAGGCAATAATGACATAGGAGGAGGCTTCAATGATGATCCTTTATGGCTTATACTCGGTACTACAAGTTATATAAAAGAAACAGGTGATTTCAGCATTCTTGAGGAAATGATACCCTTCGATAACGATATGTCACTGGCTGTTAGCCTATTTGACCACCTGACTGTTTCCTTCGATCATGTTGTTAATAACCTGGGCCCTCACGGCCTTCCTTTGATAGGACGTGCCGACTGGAATGACTGCCTTAACCTTAACTGCTTCTCCGACGATCCCGATGAATCATTCCAGACAACAGAAAATAAGACAGAGGGTTCAAAAGCTGAGTCGGTAATGATAGCCGGGCTGTTTGTGGTATATGGGAGAGACTATATCGACTTGTGCAGAAGGACAGGTAACACAGATGAGGCGGAGAGAGCCGAAGGCTATGTTGCAGGAATGGTGGAAGCTGTTAAGAAGTATGGCTGGGATGGAGAATGGTTCCTGAGAGCCTATGATTTTTTCGGTAATAAGGTAGGCAGTAATGAAAATGAGGAAGGGAAGATATTTATAGAATCAAACGGATGGTGTACTATGGCAGGCATAGGAAGGGATGAAGAAATGTGCATGAAAGCACTCGACTCGGTTAAGGAAAGGCTTGACTGCCCCCAGGGTATAGTACTCAATAATCCTGCCTTTACGAAATATTACATAGAATATGGCGAGATATCATCATACCCGCAGGGATATAAAGAGAATGCAGGCGTTTTCTGTCATAATAATCCATGGATTATCATAGGAGAGACAGTAACAGGAAACGGGGGAAGAGCATGGGATTATTACAGGAAAATCTGCCCTTCCTACCTTGAGGATATCAGCGAACTTCATAAAACAGAACCCTATGTGTATTCACAGATGATCGCCGGGAAGGATGCTTTTCGTCCGGGTGAAGCAAAAAACTCATGGCTCACCGGAACAGCGGCATGGAATTTCTACGCTGTAACACAATATATTCTTGGAATAAAGCCCGGTTATGACGGTCTGGTAATAGATCCCTGTATCCCGGAAGAATGGGACCACTACACTGTTATAAGAAAATTCAGGGGATCAACATATAATATAGAGGTCGACAATCCCGGTTCGGTATCGAAAGGCATTGCAGAATTAAGAGTTGACGGTAAACTTTTGGATGGCAATATTGTTCCTGTATTTAATGATGGCGGAAATCATTCTGTAAAAGTGATTCTTGGTTAATTGAATTTATCATACTGCATATCCTGTTCCAAAATAAATTCTATTTTTGGCAGTTATGCATTTATTGTAATTTAAACTTTATGAAATGAATAAATTATTAATGGGAATTATTACCCTGGCTTTACTGGCAGGGTGTTCTTCCAGGGCTAAAAAAACTATGGATTCAGAAAAAACTTATCCTGCTTTTAATGTTCAGAATATGGACACCACGATTAATCCGGGTGACGATTTCTACGATTATGTTAACGGTAACTGGATAAAGAATCATCCCATTCCTGCTGATAAAAACTCTATCTCTGCATTTGATGAGCTGGCCGACAGGAACAGGGAGGAGATAAAAGGGATTGTTGAAGAAGCTGCCGCTGATAAAAATGCACAGCCTGGCAGTGCTACCCAGAAGATCGGAACCTTTTACAACACCGGGATGGATAGTGTTGCAATTGATAAAGAGGAAACAACACCTGTTGACAAGTACCTTGCCATGATCGATGCCATAAAGGATGTTAATGACCTGCTGTCGGTTTCAGCCTTGTTTCAGACCTACCAGCTTGGAACTTTCTTCTATCTGTTCTCAAACCAGGACTCAAAGAACAGTGCAAGCGTGATAGCCGGATGTTACCAGGCCGGACTGGGATTGCCTGACCGCGACTATTATTTCAATAACGACGGACCGACAAAAAAACTGAGGGAAGAATATGTTGCGCATGTAGCAAAGATGTTTGAACTGTTGAAAGACAGTCCGGATGTCGCAAAAGAAAATGCACAGACAGTGATGAAGATTGAAACACAGCTGGCAAAGGCTTCCTTTACAAGGGTTGAGAACCAGGATCCGCAGAAAACATATAACAAACTCGATATTGCAGGACTTAATAAACTGGCACCGAATATCGACTGGAAAGCTTATTTCACAAAGACGGGTTATCCCGATATTAATGAAGTGAATATCTACCAGCCAACCTTCTTTAAAGAACTTAGCAGTATGATGAAGACGGTATCAATAAAAGACTGGAAAACATTCCTTCGCTGGCATTTTATTCATTCCACAGCTTCTTACCTTAGCCGCGATTTTGTACAGGAAAGTTTTGATTTCTATGGCAATAAACTTTCGGGACAGGAAAAGATGAGACCCAGATGGAAAAGGGTCCTTGATGAAACAAGCGCTGACCTTGGTGAACTTATCGGCCAGCTGTATGTGAAGAAATATTTCCCTCCGGAAGCCAAACAGAGAATGACTGAGATGGTAATGAATCTTAAGAAGTCACTGAAACAGAGAATTCAGAATCTTACCTGGATGGGCCCGAAGACCAAAGAAGAAGCTATTGCCAAGCTCGATAAGATGGGCGTTAAAGTAGGTTATCCCGATAAGTGGAGAGACTATTCCGGACTTGAAATAACTTCCCAGCCATTTGTTCTTAATGTTCTGAATGCTCAGAACTTTGATTTCCGTTACGACATGAACAAGATAGGCAAACCTGTTGATCCTACTGAATGGGGAATGACACCACAGACTGTTAATGCCTATTATAATCCTAACAGGAACGAGATAGTCTTCCCGGCAGGTATTCTGCAACCTCCGTTTTTCAATATGAATGCCGATGATGCCGTTAACTACGGAGCTATAGGCATGGTCATCGGACATGAGATGACTCACGGATTTGACAATATGGGAAGGCAGTTTGATAAGAACGGGAACCTTCGCGACTGGTGGACAAAGGAAGACTCCAAAGCATTCCAGGAGCATACAAAAATGCTCGTAGACCAATATAATAAATATGAAGTGCTCGATTCTACATTCGTCAACGGCCAGATGACCCTGGGCGAGAACATTGCCGACCTTGGAGGTATCACAGTAGCACTTAATGCATATAAACTATCACGCGAAGGTAAAGAGCCACCAAAAAAGATTGACGGCTTTACCGATCTTCAGCGTTTTTTCCTGTCATACGCTCAGATATGGAGGATGAATATGCGCGACAAGGAGCTGCGAAGAAGGGTTAAAACAGATGAACATTCACCGGCTAAGGTGAGGATCAACGGTGTTGTTTATAACGTACCCGATTTTTACAAGGCATTTCCACAGGTTAAGCCGGGGGATAAATTGTACAGACCCGCCGATGAAAGACCAGTGATCTGGTAAGATATAAATTCCGGATTATTTTCCGGGGAAAGATTAAATAAGGGGGTTGATGAAATGTTCCCTGCATGTTACACTTCATGCAGGCAGAATTTTCACCAACCCCTCTATAATTGAATAGATATACAATAGCCTTCGCATATTGACGTTTTATTTAACTGATATTTGTGTAAATTTGAAGCTTCAAATTTTTGTATAAGCTGAACATATTGATATAAGATGAAAAAGTTATTCAAGACCGGGTTTGGAATTTTGGCAGGACTGGCATGTTTTCTTTTGTTAATGAGTTCCTGCAAGAAGGACGGAAACGACAGCACCATTATCACCACTTCAACACCCACTGCGGCTAATAATGCAACTACATATGTGGGTGAAACATGGGCCACACTTAACGGGATAGTTAATGCTTATAACAATACCGCAATAATCTCTTTCGAATATGATACAAGTACGGCATACAGTAATTCTGTAACTGCTGTCCCCGATATCGTAACCGGATCATCAAGTACTCTCGTTTATGCCAATCTTACAAAACTACTGCCTTCCACAACATATTACTACAGGATAGTTGCCGAAGGAAGTTCATTCGATACTGTCATAGGGGCTGATTCAACCTTTACAACAGATGCCCTTACAGAGCCTGTTATCGATTTTAATCCTGATATAACTTATGGTTCAGTGAGCGATAATGACGGGCATGCATATAAAACGGTGCAGATAGGTGATTTGACCTGGATGGCAGAAAACCTCAGAACTACCCTTCTTAACAACGGAACCGAGCTCCCCAACCTGTGCCAGGGTACCAAATGGGCAATAATGTCAGATCCTGCCTATTGCAGATT
>DATFLA010000601.1:0-3392 GCA_035268305.1 Bacteroidales bacterium
CAGGAAGCATCCCGGAGGCTGTCGGGAAACTCGTTGCGGAAAACTCTTCACTTAAAAAAAATATTGAGAAACTTGAGGCAAAAGCCGCATCGGATGCCCTCAGGGATCTCGTCGACAATGCGAGTATTATAAATAACATAAAACTGGTATCAGGACGCATTGAGACGGGATCTGTTGATGCCATGAAAAACATGGCCTACCAGATAAGAACAGCCTCAGACAATACTATCCTTGTTATCGGCACCGAAATAGAAGGCAAGGCAAACCTGCTCGTTATGGTAAGCGACAGGCTTGTTAAGGAAAAAAATATTAACGCCTCAGCAATAATCAGGGAGATAGCCCGTGAAATAAATGGCGGAGGAGGAGGACAACCCTTCCTGGCAACAGCGGGAGGAAGGAACCCTGAAGGCATAGAAAAGGCAATTCAGAAAGCGGCAGAACTGATAAAACAATACTGAGATCTTATTTGATAATTTTGAAGATAATATAATATTGAGGGGAAACATTATGCGAGGTTACCTGTTTGCTATACTTTCCGGCATGATACTTATTCTTGTATCATGTGCACCGCAGACATGCTATGAAAACACGGATGCGGAGGTTAAGGCATATTTATATAAAAAAAGCACTAACACCAACACTGCTCCCGACAGCATTACAATATATGGCCTGAATATGGAATCGGATAAACTGTATGACAAATCAATAAACGTAAAATCAGCAATTCTGCCCCTGGATATTTCAACATCAGCATGTAAATATGTTATAAGAATAAACGGGGTAAACGACACCCTGGGATTTGGATACGACAACTTCCCTTACCTCATATCAAAGGAATGCGGCTACACCTATTATCATAATCTTAATCCTGATTCACTTACTTATACAACACATAAAATAATTTCTATATCTGTAATAAAGAGCAGCATAACAAATCTCAATGAGGAGAACATACGCATATATTATTAGTATCATATTCATGATATCCTGTTTCCCGCAACTATCAAGTGGACAGGACACAATTGACTTTCCGCTTAAGATAAGACTGGGTATCGAAGCTGTGGGACCTGTATCCTATTATACCGACAGGAATATACTCAACACAGAAGTATACCTCTCTGCCGATCTCAATGAGAAACGTTCGGTTATACTGTCGGGAGGATATCTCGACTATAAATATTCCCAGTATAACTACGAATATTCAAATAAAGGTTTTTTTGTTAAAGCAGGAATGGATTTCAACCTCATAAAACCACTCAAATCCCAGGGGAAATACTGGGCCGGGATAGGATTCAGGTATGGCATAAGCCACTTCACCTCACAGGTGCCCGGTTTCAGTGTTGATAATTACTGGGGATCAATATCGGGTTCCATCCCGGCGCAGACAAGCTGGGGGCATTACCTTGAAGCATCACCGGGGATCAGGACCGAGATTTTCAGGAGTCTCAGCCTGGGCTGCTCGGTTAACATAAGGATGCTTATCCACACGGGCCTGGGAAAAGATCTTCGTCCCATTTATTTCCCGGGATACGGACCGGGGGCGAATAAGACAAGCACAAGCTTCAGTTATTTCCTGATATGGAATATCCCCTTCAAAAAAATCAGGGTGATCCAGCAAAAGGCACCCCCTGAAGAATCCGACGATACCGAAGACAATACCACAAACAGGTAACAGTCAGAAGGATAATCAATTATTTTAAATACTTTCCTGAAGTATTCTTCAGCTCTTTATCACGGCTCTGCCGTTTACCGGCTTTGTGCTGAATATATACAGACCGATGAATGTTAGCAGCCCGTTTAGAAGAAGCAGTTCAAATCCGAATTTATATCCGTTAAGAAGCTGAACAGAATATTCGCTGAGGAAAAAGCAGATAAGGGGCGACAGCACTGCAATATAGGGTGTAACCCTGTCCTTCAGCACACGTCTTGTAAACAGTCCGAACGAATAAAGCCCCAGTAACGGACCATAGGTATAACCTGCTATTGTAAAAAGGTTATCTATCACTGCCTTATCGTTCAGCTTGCTGAATATGATAACACAAATAAAAAATATAAAAGCAATTGTAATATGAACAAAATACCTGATTCTTGTCTTTGCTTTTTCCGTCATCCCATCCTTCCTGTCCAGCCCGAGAAAATCAATGCTTACCGAAGTTGTAAGTGATGTAAGAGCCCCGTCGGCACTGGGGAACGCAGCGGAGATAAGTCCGATCAGGAAAACAAGTCCGGCTACAGGACCAAGATATCTGAGGGCAACAGTTGGAAAGATATCATCGCTGTAAGCTACCGATATACCCTTGTTTTGCATAAATATAAGAAGGAGTGCACCGAGGAACAGGAAAAGAAGGTTTACAACAACAAGTATCCCGCTGAATGTAAACATGTTTTTCTGTGCTTCTTTTATATTCCTGCAGCTCAGGTTCTTCTGCATCATCTCCTGGTCAAGACCCGTCATTACTATTGTAATGAACATCCCGCTGAAAAACTGTTTAAGAAAGAACCGGGGGTGATGCCAGTCGGTGATAAACATTTTTGATACCGGACTTTCCCTTACAGTGGTAATGAGCTTCGGGAGAGTAGTATGAAGATCCTTGCTTATATAAATAACAGAAAGGACAACAGCCAGGAGCATGAATGTTGTCTGAAGGGTATCTGTCCACACAATGGTCCTGATTCCTCCCTTAAGTGTATAAAGTATTATAAGAGTAATAAATATTAAGACATTGACCCAGAAAGGAACGTGCCATGCATCAAAAACAAATACCTGCAGTACATTAATAACAAGGAACATCCTCAATGAGGCACCCAGTGTCCTGGAAAGGATAAAGAAACCGGCCCCTGTCTTATATGACCAGAAACCAAAACGCTGGTCGAGGTAGGAATATATTGAGGTAAGTTTCAGCCTGTAGTAAAGAGGAAGAAGGACTGTGGCTATAACAAAGTATCCGAAAAGATAACCGAGTACGACAACCATATAGCTGAACTGGGTATCCTTAACCCAACCCGGAACCGACATAAAGGTAACTCCCGACAAGGATGCACCTATCATACCATAGGCCACCACGAACCATGGAGATACCTTATTACCTATAAAAAACGACTGGCTGTCGGCTTTTCGGGCAGTAAACCATGTTACTGAAAAGAGTATTATTGTGTAAACAAGGAATACTCCCAGAATAAATAAAGGGGACATATGCAAAAAATTATTTTGCAAGGATAACAAAAAGTAAGGAAGACAAAAAATTCTGCTTACTTTTAATAACACAGGAAAATTGCGCTAATTTTGTTAAAAGTACATTTTTATGAGTTTTACAGAATTTCCGTCAAGGCTGCTGGAAGAAGCCGTAAATGAGTTTGCCTCACTCCCCGGGATAGGAAGAAAGACAGCTTTC
>DATFLA010000602.1:0-2376 GCA_035268305.1 Bacteroidales bacterium
CCCCGACTAAAACCTCCAAGATTAAAATAGTTGATATCCTCACCTTCACGAACATTCCTGCTGAATGAAAGCTCATTGCCGCTAACACCTGAGAAATCAGTATCATTATCCACACCTTCGCTTTTTATTGTATAGGGAACACTAAGCACATAGCCCGGACCCACTGGTTTCTTATCAATAAGGAAGAAATTATGGTCGTAGACATCCGTTTGTAAAGGCTTATGACCTGTGTTAACAAGGCTGTGCTCTATCATAAGTTCCGGCTTGCCTGCCGGAAGACTGACTTTCTTTTCATACCTGTATGAATACTCACTGTCTGCCAGTTCATGATTAAAAATCACATGGTCAACTCCTTCATTTACATGCCACTTACCTTTATTAACAAATTGATAAGTACGGTAAAACTGGTATTCTTCATCATCGGGTTTAAGAAGTACACCGGTACCTATCTTTACAAATGTTTCTCCTGGTTTCAGTGAATCGAAATCAATAGGAGTAAAATCCTGTACCGGCCCCATAATGACATCATGAATCTCAGGGTCGTATTCTTTAAACCATTTTCCGAAGTAGGTATGCCCGTTGACTTCAAGGTATGGCATATTCCCCGACCAGTCGAAACGCATCCCACGATAATAGCCTTTCACGGGATCGGGCAACAGAAGTCTCGCCTTAATAATGCCGTTTGTAATTTCTGTCTGCGGAAAATTCATCATTTCGTCCATAAGAGATAGTGTTTAAAGTATTATTAAGTATTGAATTTATTAGAAATTAAGTTGTTAATTATATTTAAAAACATTTCTGACAAAGAATATTATCCCAACAATTTAGTAAATTTGAATAGAGACTTGCTTTTCTTACTTGAATTTTTTTCGATATTCTTATAAAAATCTCTCATTATGAACAAATTATCAAGAAGAAAATTCCTGAGCACAAGTGCTTTTGGGATTGGATCAGCCTTTATGGCCTCAAAGATCCCCGTGGATCTGATTTCAGGACTGTCAACTGACATGATTCCGATGCCTGTAGGATTTCAGGTCTGGCCTGTGAGGGAGAAGCTTGTAAAAGATTTTCCAGGCACTCTTAAAATGATGGCCGCCCTTGGGTATAAAAGTGTTGAGATGTGCTCACCTCCAGGGTATGAGGATTCCGGGTTCGGCCCATTAATGAAACTGTCGGCCAGGGAAATGAAACAGATTATCAATGATTCCGGACTGGAATTTACAAGCACACATTATGGTTTTGATGAATTAAAAAATCACCTTGACGACAGAATTAATTTTGCACTTGATTCGGGTCAGAAACAGATGATCCTCTCCAGCTTCGGTCTTCCCCGGAGTGCCACACTGGATGACTGGAAGAGAGCTGCCGATGTGCTCAACGAAATCGGAAGAAAATCCGGGGAATCAGGTATCCAGATGGGGTATCATAATCACGACATGGAATTCGGTACCCTCGGCGATACACTTATTTATGATGCCCTTATGAAACAATTCGATGCTGACCTGGTCAAAATGCAGTTCCAGGTAGCCGTTATAAGGATGGGATACAAGGCATCAAGCTATTTTGAGAAATATCCTGGCAGGTTTATCTCCGCTCACCTGGCCGATATGTCGCCTGACAAGAGCAAAAATGTACCTGTCGGACAAGGCATTGTAGACTGGAAAGAATTCTTTGCCACTCTTAAAACAGGTGGTGTTCAGAACATTTTCGTGGAAATGGATCCTTCAACATTCAAAGATAGTATCGACTACCTTAACAACTTCGTTTCATAAGAAATAACCAATTATAATCTAACCAACTAATAAATCTTTTAATAAAATGGCTAATTCAGGAAAAATCAATCGGCGTGAATTTTTGGGATCAGCAGCAACAGCATCCCTGGCACTTACAATTGTGCCCAGGCAGGTGCTGGGTGGTGCAGGTTTTACAGCTCCCAGTGATAAACTTACAATAGGCTACATAGGATGTGGTACACAGGGCACCAGAGAACTGGCAAGTCTTGTTAAAAATCCGGCAGTTCAGATCATGGCTGTATGTGACCCTAACAAATACAGCACTAATTATGTTGACTGGTCTCCATACGACATCAGGAATACAATGCGGACAACACTGGGAGATAAGACATGGGGAGAAGGGATAAAAGGCATTCCGGGAGGAAGAGACCTGGGAAAGGAACTTGTTGATAAATACTATACAAAAACAAAAGGAGCAGCTAATTATGATGGTTGTGCCGCATACGAGGATTTCAGGGAACTGCTGGATAAAGAAGACGGAATTGACGCAATAAAGATAATGACCCCCGACCACCTGCATGCCACTGTTGCAATAGCCTCTATGAAAAAAGGGAAGCATGTAGTTACTCACAAACCTATTGCC
>DATFLA010000603.1:0-2472 GCA_035268305.1 Bacteroidales bacterium
TAAAGGGGAGATCACTGACAGGTTATTTTAAAAATAATGAACTTTATAAAATAAATATTACCGGTAACGGAGAAGCCATCTACTACCTTCTCGACAATGATCTCCTTGCAGGAAGAAACCAGACTAAATGTGCCAATATTACAATACTGTTAGAAAAGAATAAGATCACAGATATTTATGAATATGGAAATCCGGAGGGTATAATTGACCCGCCTGCAATTGACAGACCCGACACACTCAGGCTTCCCGGATTTATCTGGCTCGACAGTTAC
This sequence comes from Bacteroidales bacterium, assembly GCA_035268305.1. Lineage (GTDB taxonomy): Bacteria > Bacteroidota > Bacteroidia > Bacteroidales > VadinHA17 > LD21. The sequence continues at coordinate 273 of DATFLA010000603.1, forward strand.
AGACCTAAAAAGAAATCAGATATATTTAAAAAATAAAAGGCTGATCAAATTAATCAGCCTTTTTAATATTCATCTTCATTAAAAAAGAAGTCATCCTTACTCGGATAGTCAGGCCAGATATCTTCAATACTTTCGTAAATATCGCCTTCATCCTCTATTTCCTGCAAATTTTCGATAACTTCCATCGGGGCACCTGACCTAATGGCAAAGTCTATCAGCTCATCCTTTGTGGCAGGCCATGGAGCATCCTCAAGTTTTGATGCTAATTCAAGTGTCCAATACATAATATCCGGATTTAATTAATTTTTTATCAAAGTTTGCAAATATATATATTATTTTACTTAAAAAACAATACCTATTCAAGTTTTTAAATACATCATGCAAACCACCCAATCTCCTCACTATCAGTATCTAATGCAACTTTTCTTGCAAGCACAAATAAAAAATCAGATAAACGGTTAAGAAATTTATTAACAATATCCGGAGTTTTTTCCGTTTCATTTAGTCTGAGAACTGCTCTTTCAGCTCTGCGGCACACGCACCGTGCTATATGACAATATGATACCAATTTATTACCCCCCGGAAGAATAAAGTTATTAAGTACAGGGAGCTTTTTTTCCATATTGTCTATCTCTTTTTCAAGATATTCAACACAGTCATTGCCGGGCAGAAGACAGAAGGAATCACTGTTTGCAGTATCGTGTGCAATTGCTGCAGCCACTCTCATCAATTGATCCTGTATATAAAGTAAGATTTCTGTTCTGCTTCTGTTTTCTTCATGGTCGCGCAAAAGGCCAATCCAGGCAATAAGCTCATCTACCGAGCCATATGCCTCCACGCGAAGAGAATGTTTCTGAACCCTCTTGCCTCCTGCTAATGATGTGGTACCATCATCACCTGTCAGCGTGTATATCTTCATAAGTAAATAATATAAAGGAGCAGTATCAAAAATATTAAATCTAACCGTACAGTTGCAACAAAAGAACGCAGGGAACAAAAGTTTATGAATTTAATACCCAGGCTTATGTATCCTGTCAGACCGGAATTTGCACGGGCAGATTCAGCGATTTAAATAGACTTTTAAGTCAGCCTGGAAAAAACTATAACTTACCGTACTTCTCATTACTGTAATCCTGTGCGATCTCTCCGTCGAACAGACGAATAATACGTGCAGCATGCATGGCAATATCCTCCTCATGGGTTACCACTATCACAGTATTGCCGGCCTTATGGATTGCGTCCAGCAGTTTCATAATATCAAGGGAGGTTTTACTGTCTAGGTTACCTGTTGGCTCATCGGCTAGGATTATTGAAGGCTTGTTAACAAGGGCACGTGCAATAGCCACCCTCTGGCGCTGACCACCTGATAATTCATTAGGTTTATGGGTCATCCTGTCAGCCAGACTTACCTCGTTAAGAGAATCAACAGCTATCTTTTCTCTGTCAGCCTTTGGCACTCCGGCATATATCAAAGGCAAAGTAACATTTTCAAGTGCCGTATATCGCGGAAGAAGATTAAAGGTCTGAAATATGAATCCAATCTCTTTGTTTCGTATCTCAGCAAGATAATCATCTTCCATTTTACTAACATCAACACCGTTGAGAATATAGGAACCGCTTGTTGGAGTATCAAGACACCCGACAATATTCATCAGGGTCGATTTACCAGAACCCGAAGGCCCCATTATTGCTACATATTCATTCTTTTCAATATCCACTGATACGGACCTTAAAGCCCTAACAACCACTGAACCTATCTGATAATTCTTAACAATATTCCTGATCTCAATTACTTTGTCCATAATGTGTTAAATTTGAAATTCCGAAATTAGATTAAATTACCCGAATATTAAATTTTTAATTCTTAATTTTTGTTAATATCTGATTATATAGTCATTATGAGGTATACCCTCCCTGAAAAAAACAAGTCCCATCCTGTTAAGATCGATTGTTACTGATACCCTTTTATGCTTTTTAATCTCTTCCCACGCTTCATGCATATCGTCAGAATAATTGATATCATCCAACACAATTATAGTTTCATTTCCTGCAATTTCTGCCAGCATTTCAAAATATTTCAGAACAGGTTTTTTCCTGTGATTTCCGTCTATGAAGACAAGTCCGGGCTTCACTCCTGAATTAATTATCACCGGGAGTACTTCCTCAAAGGTGCCATCATATAACCTTATATTATTTATTC
>DATFLA010000604.1:0-2327 GCA_035268305.1 Bacteroidales bacterium
AAGACCATAATTATACCAACAACCACCTGGAAATACTGGCTGAACTATTCAATGCAGAAGCTGAACTAAGCCTTGCAAGAGGCAATAACAAAGCCTGTCTTGAATATTCCGGGAAATCTCTGATCCTTTTTGAATTTGTAGATGCTGAACAAAAATTATATTCGCTCGACAGGATCAATAAAATGGAGCATATCAGGAAGAGAATAGAAAAGGTATCGTCCGGTAAGGAATAGACTTCCCCGGTTGCCCTGTATGTCCCGGGACCGCTTTAATGCATCATGGGAAAAGTCAGTTTTCTGTCATCATTTTATCTCTCAGAGCTCTGAAAGGTGATCCTTCACTCCAATCGGGAAAATCACGGGATATGCTTAGGTTATAACCAATTTCAAAATAAACCTTTATATCGTCTATCATACCATCAAAATTCCATTTATCAGGTTCATAATTATCCGATGGTTTATGATAATGTGTCATTGTCCATTTCTCAGATTGTTCGAGTCCCCATTTCTTTCCGTGTAGAGCATCATCAACACCCTTAGACAGTGCCAGCGACGGAACCCCTACTTTGGCGAAGCTAAAATGATCGGAACGGAAATACCCCCCCTTTTCAGGTGTTGGGTCTGGTGTAGCGTAACGCCCGTATTTTCCAAGAACCCTAACTGCAAAGTTATCGAGTGTTGAATTGCCGAAACCTGTTATTGTCATATCTTTTGTTTTTCCGAGAATATTAAGTCCGTCCATATTGATCTCAGCAACAGTTTTATTAAGAGGAAAGAGCGGATGCTCAGCATAATACTGGCTACCCAGCAGTCCCTGTTCTTCACATGTCACAGCAAGGAAGAGTATGGAACGGTCCTGTTTAACAGGTAATTTAGTAAATGCTTTCGCTATTTCGATCAATGCCGCAGTGCCAGTAGCATTATCAACAGCGCCATTCAGTATAGAATCGCCACTGAAAGCAGGATTTACACCAAAATGATCCCAGTGTGCAGAGTAAATAATATATTCATCAGAGTGACCACTGCCAGGTAATACACCTGCTACATTATTTGATTCAGTAAAGACAATATCATTTTTAAAGTTAACAGATGCTTTAAGCTTAAGATCAATTGGTTTGAACCCTGGTCTGGTTGCCGAAGCTATTACTTTGTCATAATCGAGACCTGCAGCTTCAAATATTTCCTTTGCAGCATCTGTTGTAACCCAGCTCTGCATCTGCAGGTCGGATCCTGACAGGGGATCGCCGACAAGATAGAATTTTGCTCCGGAGAAACTATTCTGTACTACTTCCCAGGGATAGGCGGCGGCCCCTGTTTCATGAATAATAATTGCGGCTGTAGCTCCCTGTCTCGCAGCTTCCTCGTATTTATATGTCCATCGGCCATAGTAAGTCATTGCCTTACCATTAAACAATGCGGTATCGGATGTGGCATAACCCGGATCATTCACAAGCATAATAACAGTTTTTCCCTTAACATCCAGGCCACTGTAATCGTTCCAGTTATTTTCCGGACTGTTAATCCCATAACCTACAAAGACAATATCTGAGTTTTTAATTCCGATATTCTTTTTTACCTGCGGAGTATTACCTATAAAATCTTTATAATATTCAAGATCAATCGTTTTCTTCCCACCAGAAATAAAAAGGTTCATATCAGGATCTGCCGTAATCCTTACAAGGGACACTTTCTGAAAATAACTACCACTGTCGGCAGGTTGTAATCCCACCTTTCTGAACTGGTCGGCAAGATAATTGATAGTACGTTCCTCTCCCAGGGTTGCCGGCGCCCTGCCCAGGAAGTCATCAGAAGCCAGAACAGAAATATAATTTTTCATATCATCAGCTCTGATGCTTTTAAGTGCAGTGTCCAACTGCTTGTTGCCTGAGTTGCATCCGGCCATCAGGACTATGGCGAATAACACGATTGAGATCTTTTTGCTTTGCATATTTTATTCTCCTAATAATAATAAAATTAACCCGTTTTTAAATTTCCGGATGAAAATAATTAAAATATCCTAAGCTCTGAAAAATGATTCCTGTTTTAATAATTGTCCCATTATAAATATTTTTTCAATATAGTTTTTCCTTTTCCGGAGATGATAAAAGAGGTTTGAACGCATATAAACAATGCGGCTCAAATTGCACAGACAGAGAGACATTATTTTACTGCAACAGGTTGAACATTCCAGGCTTTAACTCTCAGAAGCGGTTTTCCACCGTTATAGTCGCGCAGAAAATATTTTGCCTTATATGTATGTTCCTCACCGGGGAACAGTGTAACATAATTATTACTCCAGAACACAGGCAGAACAGGCTCGTCAGTTGC
>DATFLA010000605.1:0-9890 GCA_035268305.1 Bacteroidales bacterium
TTTGGCGGATCAGCCAGTGTCTTCAGAAAATCTATTCCTTTTAAACCGGGCATCTGAATATCAAGGAACATAAGGTCTGTTTTTTCAGAAGTAAGCGCCTGGTAAGCCTCAGATGCATTGCTGCATTCAGCTGCAATGCGAAAGATACCTACCCTCTCTGCATGCGATTTGATAACTTCTATTGCAAGAGGCTCATCATCTACGATTATGCAACTGTATTTCATTTCCGTGCTTTGTTTTTTATGGTGTTCAGGTCGAGCTTAAGATCGACTTTAAAATTATCATGTTCCTGTTTTATAACAAGTTGATGTCTTTGTGGATAGATAAGTTCAAGTCTTCTTCTTACATTTTTGAGGCCGATTCTTTCAGTGTATTTTTCAAATTTTCCGGCTTCATTCTGATAAGAATTACTGATTGTGAAATGCAGGTTTCTGTTGTTCGTTTTTGCCTTCAGAGATATAAATGGAGATTTATGGTCGTTAACCGGTCCGTGTTTAAAGCTATTTTCTACAAAAGGCAGTAATATTAATGGTGCAATAAGCAAATCATCAAAATTATCATCTATGTCCAGGATGATTTTCAGACGCTTGCCGAAACGAAGTTTTTCAAGATCAATATATCCCATTATCTGGTTTAATTCGTCAGTCAGTTTCACTTCAGATTCTTTACCTGTATACAGCATATATTCCAGTAAGTTTGACAGTTGAATAACCATATCGGGTGCGAGATCCGATTTCTTAAGAGTAAGGGCATAAAGATTATTAAGGGTGTTGAACAGAAAATGCGGATGGATCTGCGATTTCAGGAACTTAAGTTCGGCCTCCAGCTTTTCTTTCTCCAGGTTCAGGGAATATTGCTGAATGAGATACCATCTCTTAAACATGTATATTGCTGCTGCAGTTGCAGGAATCTGGTAGTTTAATACAATAGGTCTGATAAATGGGAGAGTTTCCCTGTAATGCATGTCGGTTGCCAGATAAAGAACAAACCAGATTGATAATCCGAATAATACTGCGTGCACTGCAGCAATAACAGTAAAAAGAAAATACTTCCTTCTGAGAAGAAATTTTGGTAGTATCCAGTAAAGCAGCAGGTATGTTGCTGCCATCCTTACAGGAAGCAGGTAGAGATTCTGGAGGAACTGGACCTTCTCAGGGGTACCGTAGCTGTATGTTATGATATAGAAAAAGTACCATACAATCCAGAATAGTATATGCCACCATATCCTGTACCTAAATAACAGACCTGTTTTGTTATCCATCTGGTTATGAAGTAATTTATTTTTACTGCTCATTCGGAAACCGGACAAAAATAATGAAAAGGCCGGCACCGGCAAAAGAGGCCGTCCCGGAAAAATCCGGAGACAGCTTCTTTTCATTATTATTAAGCGGGCATATCAGGCAATTTAAAGCCGTTAAGATATTCATGTTTGATGAGTGACGACATGAATTCTTTCACATTTTTAGCACTGGGATCCTCAAAACCAGGCATTCCCGGCATTGCAGGACGCTGAGCCCCTTTACCGGCACCACCTGCACTTTTAGCAGAGGCATTGGCTGCAGCCATCATCTTACCTATATCAAACATTTCCGACCATGTGGATACCTTCTCATCATCGGCTATATTTGTGAATGTCATATTTGGGCCATCCCAGTCAAGTATCCTGTTTAGCTTCTGAAGTCTTACTGCAAGAATTCCCATCAGAACCATTTCATTAAATGGCCCTGCTTCGCCGAAATGTGAAGCTGTTTTGTCACGCAGGTCAGGGTCTTTACATGCAGCCACCCAGTCGAGATAGTGGTTGTTGTCGGGAACTACCCTCAATATCTCCGGCGAAGATGGTGTCCTTCCTGAGAGCAGGTAAGGATTTGACCCATGACTTCCGAGGACGAGTGTATCTTTTGTGCCATAAAGTGCACAACCTTCACCTTGCCACTGTTTTCCCTGAGGAAGTGTATCAGGTATCATTGCATGGAAACCTCCGTCGTACCAGGTCACTTCCACCTCAGGCATAGCCATATTAGGAAGATTTGGACGGGACGGGAAGATCATTTTCACAATCTGTGCATGTGGACATGCATCTTTCTTTAAGGTTGTTGACTGTCCCTGTACCTGTGTGGGATATCCCAGGTTAAGCACTTTGAAAACAGGGTGCATATTATGACAGGCCATATCACCAAAAGCTCCTGTCCCAAAATTCCACCAGCCTCTGAAATTCCACGGATGGTATGCCGAATTATAAGGCATGAATGGCATATGGGCTATGAACAGGTCCCAATCCAGTGTTTTTGGCACTTTCATAGCTTCCGCAGGTGTGTCAAGACCCTGGGGCCAAATCGGACGACTTGTCCATACATCAGCTTTGCGGACTTCACCAATTTCACCTGCCCATGCCCAGGCCACAGCCTGTCTGACTCCCTCACCTGAAGAACCCTGATTTCCCATCTGTGTTGCAACACCGTACTTCTTAGCAAGTTTTGTCAGTAGACGTGACTCATATATAGAGTGTGTAAGCGGTTTCTCCGTATATACATGTTTTCCCATAGTAATGGCTGTAGCTGTAGGATTGGCATGGTTATGATCAGCTGTTGCGACAACAACGGCATCTATCGATTTTCCCATCTCATCATACATCTTCCTCCAGTCTTTGTATTTTTTAGCACTGGGGAATTTTTCGAACGTACCCTGCACAGGTCCGTAACCCCAGTCAACATCACATACAGCAACAAGCCTTTCGGTACCAGGCTTGGAGGCCATTCCGAACGGATTACGCTGAGATGATGACACTTCAACCTTACAGATGCTTGTGATATCGCCTGATCCCTGGTTTCCTGAACCAATCAGGGCAACATTAAGAGTATCGCTGGGTGCCTGATGCCCCAGTTTTTTACCCATAGCCACGCTTGGTATTATCGTAAATGCGGCAGTTGCAGCAGCTGTGGTCTTAATAAACTTCCTCCTGGAAAAGGATTTGTTTATTGATTCTTCTTTTTCGGTTTTTTTGTCGGCCATAGAGTTATAGATTTAGGTTAGAACAGATAAAAAACAATGATCAGCAGCAGAGTAAAGCTGAATCTAACCAAATCTAATGAATATCTGTAGATTATCGTCTTTGTGTCGACATAAAGCTATTTTATGGAGAAATAGGAAATATTCAAAAAGACAAACCGGATATTTCTTATAAACATGTATTCCGGATAATTAGTAAATCACTTTTTGAGCCTGTCTTTAAAGACTTTTTCGAATTTTTCCAGTTTGGGCTGAATGACTAACCTGCAATAAGGTTGATTTTTATTGTTATCATAGTATTCCTGGTGATAATCCTCAGCCTTGTAGAATTTTGTAAAAGGTTCGACCTGGGTTACAACAGGGCTATCGTAAACTTTTTCTTTGTTGAGGGCATTAATTATTGAAGTTGCAACTTCTTTCTGGTGATTATTCCTGTAAAAAATAACAGACCTGTATTGTGTCCCCACATCATTACCCTGCCTGTTTAGTGTTGTAGGATCGTGTACAGTAAAAAAGACTTTGAGGATCTCGTCAAGCGAAACTTTTGCAGTATCAAAAGCTATCTGAACAACTTCTGCGTGCCCTGTAAGCCCTGTGCATACTTCCTCGTATGATGGGTTTTTAACGTTTCCACCTGAAAAACCGGAGACTGCGCTTACAACTCCTGCAAGTCTTTCATAAACAGCTTCAACACACCAGAAACACCCTCCTCCTAAAGTGATAGTATCATTTGCATTTGAATCAAATGCAACCGGGCTTTCATCTCCTGCAGTAACTGATTTTCCTTCCTGTTCCATAATATTCCTGTTTGAACCGGTTTCTCCGCAGGCTGACAATGACAGGATACTCATGAAACCTGTCAGAAACAGCAGGTAAATCGAAACCGGCCTGTATTTATTCCTTTTGTTCATTTGCTATATATGTTTATATACCATATGGTTATGGTATCGTTAGTAATAAACAACAGGAAATGATAAATGTTTAAAGTTGAATGGCTGGTCCTGCCGCTTGTCCGTTGTGTCAGAACCGGGGTATTTCATCAGAACGTATCCCGTCATCCCTTGTTGCCTGTACCAGTGAACCTTCATCAACCTGTATACAAAAATATGACAAGCCTTCTTCATCAGCTTTAAGATAGCGGAAAGTGGCAGGAGGCACTTTTACAACACTTCCTTCCCTAACAGTTATTACATCTCCATCTAACCAGAAAAAACCTTTACCCGAAATAAAAAGGTATATCTCTTCATTTCGTTTATGAGCATGAGCAAAAGGGCTGGATGCGCCCGCCTGCATACGGTTTGCCGATATCTCGGCACCGGTAAGACCAAGTGTGTCTTTTAGCATAACTCTTGTTATTTCATCCAGTGGGCCCATATCTGTTGCTGTATACTTTATATTTGTTTCCATAATGACAAAATATTTATTCAGAATTACATTATTAACAAATTAGATTTACAAAAGGATAATTAAAAATAGTTAATAAAAACAAAAAAATGTTACGGGTCCTTTTTGTGTTGAAAAGTCAGGTCATAAAAAGTCTTATTGCATATCTTTACCGGCTTAATAAATAAAATATCATGAATCATCGTTTTTTATACATTTCAATCCTGCTGATAACAGCAATCTCTGTATCGCCGGATGCTCTTTCGCAATCACCTGATAATAGCAGATTCAACCCGGATAAGTCAGGGGCTAATTTAATTCAGTATGTAAATCCTTTGATCGGAACCGACCGGATGGGGCATACATATCCGGGTGCTACAGTGCCATTCGGGAGCGTTCAGTTGTCACCCGATACCGACACTATCCCTTATGCCTCTGATGGCAGTTATAATCCTGATGTCTATAAATACTGTGCAGGTTACCAGTATTCGGACAGCACCATAGTTGGATTCAGTCATACACATTTTAGCGGGACAGGTCATTCTGACCTTGGCGATATTTTAATTATGCCGGAATGCGGTACATTACAGATGAACCCGGGAACAGCAGATAAACCACTGTCAGGCTTCAGGTCATCTTTTTCACATAAGAGCGAAGTGGCCAAACCGGACTATTATGCTGTTACCCTGGAAGATGATAACATAAAGGCGGAACTGACAGCAACAGCAAGAACAGGAGTTCACCGTTATACATTCAATACAGGTGGTGAGGCACATATTATTCTCGATATGATCCATGGGATTTACAACTATGATAATAAGGATGTTTGGACATTCCTTAGGCTTGAGAATGACACACTTGTAACAGGCTTCCGGCAGACAAATGGCTGGGCCCGTACAAGAGTGGTCTACTTTGCAATTGCATTCTCAAAACCGGTTGAGTCCTATGGATTTCACGATTTTGCAAAGCCCCAGGTATACAGGGGATTCTGGAGACGATTTGACCAGGAACATAATTTCCCGGAGACAGCCGGTACTAAAATACGTGGGCACTTCGACTTCAGGGTAAAAAAGGGGGAACAGATAACTATACGGGTAGCATTGTCGCCTGTAAGCACAGAAGGAGCCATTGCGAATATGAAAGCAGAAGCACCCGTTTCCGATTTTGATTTAATAAGGCATAAGGGTGAGCAACTATGGGAGAAGGAACTCTCAAAAATCAACGTTACAATGCCCGGGAGGAATGATATGGTCAATTTCTACACAGCAATGTATCATGCATTTCTTTCTCCGACTCTTTACATGGATGTTGACGGCAAATATAAGGGTTTGGATCAGAACATACATACTGCAAAGGGTTTTGATAACTACACAACATTTTCATTATGGGATACTTACAGGGCTTTACATCCCCTTTTTGATATAATTGAAAGGGATAGAAATGCCTTTATGATTAATTCGATGCTGGCTCATTTTGATCAGAGTGTTCATCATATGCTTCCAGTATGGTCTCACTATGCCAATGAGAACTGGTGTATGATAGGGTATCATGCAGTACCCGTGATTGCCGATGCCATTGTCAAAAATATTGGCGGGTTTGACTATCAAAGGGCTTTGAATGCCTGTATTGTAACCGCCTCAAACGGGTGGTACGACGGACTCGGTGATTATATGCGTCTTGGGTATGTGCCTTATGAAAAGAGCGGATCTTCTGTATCAGTCACTCTTGAATATGCCTTCGATGACTGGAGTATATCAAGGGCTGCTTCCACATTGGGAGATACTGCAGTGGCAAAACAATTTGCGAAAAGAGGTCAGAACTATAAAAATGTCTTTGATAAGGGTTCAGGTTTTATGAGACCAAGAAGTATTAACGGACAGTTCCGAAAGGATTTTGATGTGCTCAGTACTATTAACCAGGGATTTATTGAGGGCAATGCCTGGAATTACAGTTTATATGTTCCTCAGGATCCTGATGAACTTATAGAAATGATGGGAGGGAGGAAGCGCTTTGTGCAACATCTCGATTCGCTGTTTACAATGTATCTTCCTGATAAGTATTTTGCCGAAACGGAAGACATAACACGCGATGGTATTATTGGTAATTATGTACATGGTAATGAACCGTCACATCATGTTGCATACCTGTACGATTATGCCGGCGTACCCCGGAAAACCCAGTATTGGGTACGTTATATCATCTCTCGTATGTATAAGCCTTCTCCCGACGGTCTTGGAGGCAATGACGACTGCGGTCAGATGAGTGCATGGTATATATTCAGTTCGCTCGGATTTTACCCTGTTGCCCCGGGAGATAACAGGTACGACCTGGGAAGCCCTCTGGTAAATAATGCGGTCATCGACCTGGGTAACGGTCATACCTTTACGATTGAAGCTATAAACCAGGGGCCGGGAAAGGTATATGTCAGGAAAACAATACTTAACGGCAAACCGCTTAAAAGGTCATGGATAAGTTATGACGAAATAATGAACGGAGGTAAGCTTGTTTTTTATATGTCAGAATAATTCTGCAGCGAACACGCAGGTATCCTGTTAATAAAATAATATGGAAAAAGAATTGCAGGAATCTTAGACTCCTGCAATTCTTTTTTTATACTCTGCCAGGGCTTCATCAAGTCTCTGCCGGGCAGTATTATCGCCCGGGACATTATGTGAAGGATGTATATACAGCTTTACTCCCCGTTCTGCAAGTATCTCAGCTACTGTAGTGATAGTCATCCAAACACAGGTCACAAAGGCCATTGTTGATACAGGACCAATTTTGTCCTGGTGGTTTTTCAGTTCAACTGATGCATCTTCAAGAGGTGCACATGTATCAACAACCACATCTGCCAGGTCAAAGATTGTCTTGCCACATGAATGTCTTGATTTTCTTCCTTTGGCAGCAGCCTCTGCTCCGAATACAACAACCTTCATGCCTTTCTTTTTTGCCTCAAGTGCAACATCAATATTAACATTATTTATCCCGGAATGAGAGAAAAGCCACATCACATCACGTTTATCAAAATCATAACCTTTCATGATCTCCACACCATATCCTTCAACTCTCTCAAGAAAGACGAACTGGTGAACACCCATTTCCCCAGTGATCCTTGTAAAAAATGTAAGGGGCAGTTCTATCATTGGATGAAAGCCGACAAAACCGCCTATTCTCGGATACATCTCTTCAATGGGTAGAGTGGCATGTCCGCAGCCAAAGGTATGTACCCAGCGTTGACATTCTATTGTGTCTGCCATCAGTAAGGCAGCTTTATTGATATTATTCATTTGCGTTTTCTCGATGCTGGCCATTATTGACCTTGCATTACTGAGCCATTTTTGCGCTAACATAATTTTTGTTTTATTAAATAATTAATTTGTTTTATTGGTTTGAATAAAAAGTACCTGTTTATGGTCGTAAGCTTTATGTTCTCAAGAGTTTTATAATAATATAAAATAGTATTATGAGGAAAAAAGATAACCCCAGAATAACCGGGATCATACTGGATATTCCGGATTTCTGTGCTATTAGTCCCATTGAATAATTCAGTGACATATTACCGATCAGGCCAATCGAAATTACAAAGCTGAAAGCCGTTCCCGAAAGTTCTTTATAACGTTCTCCTACAAAACCAAGCATTGTTGGAAACCCGTATGCCAGCCCGAAACCTGTAATCATAAATCCGGTCATAACAAGCATAGTGGAAACGGAGCTCTTTATTAGTACTATACTTACCAGGATAAGGACGAAAGAAACAGTGATGATTTTCCTGATTCCTATATTCCTGAAAGCCGTTCCGGCAAGCAGTCTCATTATTGTCATTCCTGCTACGAACAGTGAAAGAGTAAAAAGGGCAATGTTTGCTGTTACGCCATTATTATCAATCATATAAGATGTTGTCCAGTTATTCATTATACCTTCAAAGCTACTCTGAAAAAAGAGAAAAAGAGCAATCAGAACCAGTATCCTGTCTCTGAAAAAGGATAAAAGTGTCTTTATGGAAATACCATGGGTTTGTTTTGGCTCAGGCAATTTGATTATCAGGTATATAATTCCGGTTAAAATTGAAAAAAGAGCTATGACCGAAATTATTGATTCAAAGCTGAATCTTTTTTCCACGATACCAAGGATAAGAGGCATGCCGAGTGCCCCAATACCAAAGCAGACACCCAAAAGGCTTAGATTGGCCCCTTTGCCTCGTTCACTTATGTCTGAAACAAGCGAATTTGTTGCTCCGTTTATTGCTCCTCCACCTAAGCCTATCATAAAAATAAAAAGCTTAAGGAAGGCAGACGACGATGCCAGTGCTATTCCTTCGAAGCCTGCTCCGAGAATTATGCACGAAAGGAAAAGCAGCAATTTATATCCCCTTCTGTCAACTACGGGTCCGAATATAAGAGACCCGGCAAGGATGCCAAATGGCAAAACGGAAAACATTGCTCCCGAAGCGAGATCATCAAGAATAAATTTTTCCCGGAGGGCAGGGGCCATCGAACCAAGCGATATCATACATATCCCGAAAAGCAGCATCCCGGCACATGAGGAAATAAAAATGGTTTTTTTATTTTGCATGTTTTGCATTTCAGGTTTATTGTGTGTTTATATTTCTCAATGCCATGTATCCTGCTCCAAAAATAGCAGCATCACCTTCAAGTGCAGAAGCATCAAAAATTACCTGTTCGGCTGCTATTGGCTGAGCCCACCTTATTGCCTCTGCTTTAATATCGGCTATGAGATATTTCAAGGGACCGAATAAACCACCTCCGAAAATAATCTTCTCTGGATTAAGAAGGCTTATAAGGTTAGCAGCAGCCATACCCCAGTATTGTACCGCTTCACTGATCACCTTCTCAGCAAGCGGATCACCTTTCCTGAATTCATGTATCACTTCATGTGAAGTCAATGTGCAGGGATCCTGTTTTGAAAGAATACCATTATATGATTTGTCCTTCGATATATAGTAACGGGCTACTTTTGCAATCCCTTCACCCGATGCATGATATTCAAAACATCCACATTGCTTATATTCATCCCTGAAGGGACGATCGAGAGACATCCAGCCTATGGCTCCTGATATATCGTTATTTCCACGAAGGATCTCTCCATTTGCAAGGATGCCGGCACCTATACCTGTTCCTACAGCCATATATACAGCATTACGGCAACCCGAGGCATTCCCTTTCCATACTTCTCCCATTATATGACAGGATCTGTCACTGTCAATTACAACCGGAATATCACCTGTGATCTCTTTCACCTCTTTCATGAGGGGATAATTATTCCATCCCGGAATATTAGGTGCCCAGACAGTGCCTTTCCCAATATGGCTGATACCGGGAATTGATATTCCGGCTGAGGATACCCTTCCTCCCCACGATTCTGCTATGTCCGTTAATTCCTTTAAGCACCCTGTGACTAATTTCCCAACTTCCTTACCCTGCCTGTTATCCAGTTTCCTGAAATCCCTGTGAAGAATATTACCATCGTAGTCGAAAAGA
>DATFLA010000606.1:0-3017 GCA_035268305.1 Bacteroidales bacterium
AAAAGATGCAGTTGTACTGGAAGGGAAGATTCTTGATTCGGAATCAGGCCGGCCGGTTCTTGCCCGGATAGATGTGCTGGACATGCTGACCGATTCGGTAATTGTTACCACGGCAAGTTCCGATAGCGACGGATCATATAAGGTGGGGCTTCCGGCTAAGAAAGCCTATAACATAAACCTTAAGGCTGCAGGTTACCTTTCTGATATGAAACAGGTTGTCATTCCTCCCGATTACGACAGGGAGACATATCCATTCAATGCCACCCTTATTAAAGTAAAGGTTGGTAAAAAGGTTGTTCTAAACAATATATTGTTCGAGACAGGCAAATCTGTGCTGACAAAAAGTTCATATACGGAGCTGAATCATCTGCTGGGCATCCTGAAAGATAATCCGAATATGAAAATTGAGATATCCGGGCATACCGATAATACCGGAAGTGCTGCAATAAACCTCCGTCTGTCAGGAGAGAGGGCAAAAGCCGTTGTAGATTATCTTACAGGTAAAGGTATAAATAAGTCGAGACTGACATCCAGGGGATACGGATCCTCACAACCCGTTGCAGATAACTTAACAGCACAGGGAAGAGCTAAAAACAGGCGGGTGGAATTTAAAATACTGGAATTCTGATAATAGTCAGATTTTTTTTCAAATCTTCTTACTTCCTTTAAGCAGCCTTTCAGGGACTTATTTCACTGAGGTTATTTAAAAGCTAATTGGATGAAAAATACTGCATTTACTAAATTTCATGAAGAAGCCGGTGCAAAGATGGTGCCTTTTGCCGGGTTCAATATGCCGGTTGAATATACCGGTATTAATGATGAGCATATAACGGTAAGGGAGAAGGCTGGCGTGTTTGATGTGTCTCACATGGGGGAGTTTATGGTAACTGGTCCGCGGGCACTTGATTTTCTGCAACACATTACCACAAATGATGTCTCGGCTTTGTTTGATGGCAAGATCCAGTATTCCTGCTTTCCGAATGGTAAAGGGGGCATAGTTGATGACTTGCTTGTTTACAGATATAACACTGAGAAGTACCTGCTTGTCGTAAATGCTGCCAATATTGAGAAAGACTGGGAGTGGTGTGTCAGCCATGCTGCTTCTTTTAGCCTTGAGACAGGAAAGGATCTTGTAAATATATCGGATCAGATTGCACAGCTGGCAATCCAGGGCCCGCTGGCTCTTCAGGCCATGCAAAAACTTACTGATGCGAATGTTATGGATATGGAATATTACACTTTCCGGGTTATTGAGTTTGCAGGAATAGGAGAGGTGATATTCTCAACAACAGGTTATACTGGTGCCGGAGGCTGCGAGATCTATGTGAAAAATGAAGACGGACCTGCACTCTGGAATGCTGTTTTTGATGCCGGCAGGGAATTTGGCATCAAACCTGCAGGACTTGGGGCCAGGGATACATTACGACTTGAAATGGGATTCTGCCTGTACGGGAATGATATTAATGATTCTACATCTCCAATTGAAGCCGGACTGGGATGGATAACAAAGTTCACAGGAGAAAAGGAATTTATAGACAAGTCAATTCTTTTCGAACAGAAACAGAATGGTGTCAACAGGAGATTAAAAGGTTTTGTGATGAAAGACAGGGGTATTCCCCGTCAGCATTATGAAGTTGCTGATGCCGGAGGTAACATAATAGGTGAGGTGACCTCAGGCACAATGTCGCCGATGATGAAACAGGGTATAGGCATGGCTTATGTTGCAAAAGGATACTGGAAAACGGGTACTGAGATTTATATAAGGATAAGGAATAAGGATCTGAGGGCAGAGATTGTTGACCTTCCTATCTATAAAAAGGATTGAGAGTTATATTATGGGAAAAAGAAGACTGGAGACATGTTTTTCACCGGCTTTGTTCATGCCGGAGGAGAATCGTGATTCCATAGTTGTGATAATAGACGTCCTCCGTGCATCATCTGCCATATGTACTGCTTTTGCAAATGGTGCTTCTTCTATTATACCTGTTGCCGAAATTGAAGAGGCAAGAGAATACAAGAAGAAAGGGTACCTGGTAGCTGCTGAGCGTGACGGCTTTGTTCTCGACTTTGCAGATTTCGGCAATTCACCATTTAATTTTAAAATGGAAAAAGTTGAAGGAAAGACGATTGTTTACAGTACTACAAATGGTACCGGAATCATTAACATGGCTTCATCGGCATATTTGACTGTAGTAGGATCCTTCCTTAACCTGGGTGCTGTGGCTGAATTCCTGAAGGAAAAAAACAGGGATGTTCTTCTTTTTTGCGCTGGATGGAAGAATAAGTTCAATATAGAAGATACAATATGTGCGGGTGCTATTGCTGAAAAGCTGATGGACAGCGGCCTTTATTACACAATATGTGATTCCACACTCGCAGCTCTCGACCTGTGGTCGCTGGCTAAGGATGATCTGCCGGCATATATAGAAAAAGTGGCCCAGAGAACACGCTTAAGAGACAAGGGACTCGACGATTGCATAAGCTTCTGTATTTCCGGCGACTTTACCGGAAAGGTACCGTATATTAAAGATGGTGTCCTTGTAAGCGATAATTTCTAGGAAGCATTGCATCTCATCCTTGCAGGCTGTCATCTATTTTATATAAATTTGTATCAGTAATTGTCCGGATAACCGAATATTAATAATTAACAGGTATTATGAAGAAACATAACTTTTATGCAGGTCCTTCAATACTTCCGCAGTATACTATAGAAAAGACAATTGAAGGGATTAAGGATTTTTCGGGAACAGGTTTGTCAGTGCTTGAAATATCGCATCGCAGCAAGGAATTTGTAGCTTGTATGAACGATACAATAGCTCTCTTTAAAGAACTCCTGGATATTCCCTCGGGATATCATGTTTTATTCCTGGGTGGCGGAGCCAGTATGCAGTTTGCTATGGTGCCGATGAATATGATGGAAAAGAAATCAGCTTACCTGAATACCGGTCAATGGGCAAGCAAAGCCATTAAGGAAGCCGGACTTTTCGGCGAGGTTGTGGAGGTTGCCTCTTCAAAGG
>DATFLA010000607.1:0-3061 GCA_035268305.1 Bacteroidales bacterium
ATCGCTTATTGAGAAAGGTGTATTTTTCCTTTGGACTTTTGCCTTCTGGGACCTGTTTTACTACGGATCGCTTTATATCCTTATCAGATGGCCGGAAAGCTTAAATACTATTGATGTTCTTTTTCTCATACCTAAGCCATGGATTGCCCCGGTTTGGGTACCGGTCACAATTTCGTCCCTTACAATAATAATTATAGCTGTTCTTGCATTAACAGGGCTGTTATAAGTAAATATGGAATAAAATGCTATAAGTGATTGTCTTTATCCTGGAATGTCCTTCATAATCCAAAAATATTAAATCATGAAAAAAATGTTGGTTTTAGCAGGTAGTCTCCTGCTCATGTTATCAGGATCGTTCCTGTTGGCACAGAACGCCGGTACCGGTTACAGGATCGTTAACAGGTTCCAGCTTCCAGTAGACGGGTTTTGGGATTATCTTTCTGTAGATGAAGCCGGAAACCGGCTGTTTCTTTCTCACGGAAATGTTGTTCAGGTAGTCGATCTGAAAACAGGTAAGCTCTCCGGCACTATTGAAAATACTCCCGGTGTTCATGGCATAGCGCTTGCACCTGACCTGAACAAGGCTTTTATAAGTGTGGGGCGTGACGCTTCTGTTAAAGTAATTAATATGACCACACTGGACGTGGTTGCTGATGTAAAGGTTACAGGTGAAAACCCCGATGCAATTATTTACGATAAGTATTCGGGTAAGGTGCTGACTTTTAATGGACGGACAGCCAACACCACAGTTCTCGATGCCAGGTCAAATAAAGTTATAGGTACCATTGCGCTGGCAGGTAAGCCTGAGTTTCCGGCATCTGACGGTAAGGGGAAACTCTTTGTTAATATCGAAGATAAAAGCCTTATTTCGGTTATCGATCTGAACTCATTAAAAGTGATTGCTTCATGGCCTATTGCTCCGGGGGAAGAAGCCAGCGGGCTGGCTCTTGACAGGGAAACTAACGTGTTATTTGCGGTCTGCAGTAATAAGCTGATGGTAGTGGTCGATGCTGTTACAGGTAAGGTAATTACAAGTTTGCCAATAGGAGAAGGATGCGACGGGGTTAAATTTGATCCTGAACTGAAACGTGCTTATGCTTCAAACGGAGAAGGGACAATGACAGTTGTGCAGGAAACGGATAAGGATCATTTCAGTGTTCTTACCAATATTAAAACAGCTCCCGGAGCAAGAACCCTGGCAGTTGACACAAAAACACACCATATTTATACTCCTACGGCAGAATTTAACCCGGCACCTCCTGCATCGGCTGATAATCCACATCCACGCAGAAGCACCAAGCCAGGATCATTTTATGTAATGGATATAGCTCTTTCAGAATAAAGAGACATTTTCTATAAGGAAATTTAATTAAAGGACTTACAAAAAGGGGTGGCAGAGGAAGATTCTATTGAACTTCCACGGCAACCCTCCGATTTTTATTTTTAAATGAATAATACTGTTCTGCTGAGTGATAATATCGGCATGATTAATGGATTTCAGTGTTACGGCATTTTCGTAATGCTGCATTATTAAACGCAATAAGCCATGAAACAGCAAAATGTTAAATGATGCTAAATTTGCCTTTTGATTTTGTAAAACATCTTCGTATTTAAGTTATTGGTTTATATTTGAATGAAATATATTAACCTTAACTACCTTGCCGAGAATGAAGCTTTACCGTATTTTTCCCAGAATATTTCTCATTTTCATACTTTTAATATTTGCTCAGCTGTTTAATGCCGCCAATGGTCAGGATAAAACTGTGAAACAGGATAGTGTTAAAGATCTTAGTCATCCTGAACAACCTGTTTATACAACATCAAGGTTGGTAACGGCAAAGCCCGTGATTGACGGAAAGCTTGATGACGCATGCTGGAAGAAAGGAACATGGGCAGGCAATTTTACACAATATATTCCCAAGGAAGGAGCAAAGCCAACTTATCCAACCGAGTTCAATCTCCAGTACGACGACCAGAATTTATATGTTGCTATAAGAGCTTACGACGGGGAACCTGAAAAGATTCTGCGCCTGGCCGGTGCCAGGGATGAGTTTGAAGGGGATATGGTAGGTATTAATTTCGATAGTTACCGGGATTATCGTACAGGTTTTGAATTCACCATTACAGCATGGGGCCAGAAAGTTGATCTTGTATTGTTTAATCCTGCCAACTGGGACCTTAACTGGAATCCTGTATGGATGTGTAAAACAGGTCTTGAAGATTCAGCATGGGTAGCAGAATATGAGATACCTTTAAGTCAGCTCAGGTACAGCAGGCAGAATGAACAGGTATGGGGGATGCATTTGTGGAGATGGATATCCCGCCTGCAGGAGGAAAGCGATTGGGAGATTCAGAGTAAAACCGGCCCGGGGGTTTTATATAATTTTGGTGAATTACATGGGATAAAGGGATTGAAACGATCACGCAGGCTTGAATTAATGCCTTATACACTAGGTGATCTTAAAACTATGAAAAGAGATCCGGTGAATCCTTTTGCAAGCAAAGGAAGGATATGGGGTGGCAATGCCGGCCTCGACGCCAAAATCGGGATATCAAGCAACTTCACTGTCGATCTTACTGTTAATCCCGATTTCGGACAGGTAGAATCTGATCCATCTGTGATGAATCTTACAGCTTTCGAGACATTTTATGAAGAAAAGAGACCATTTTTTCTTGAAGGACTGACTATTTTCGATTACAAGTTTGATAATATTAACCTGTTCTATTCCCGAAGGATAGGTCATGCTCCTTCACGTCCTGTAAGCCCAGCTGATAATCTGTATATAAAATCTCCCGATAAAACTGCAATAATAAGTGCTGTCAAGCTTAGCGGAACGACATCTAAAGGACTGTCGGTGGGACTGATCCAGAGTGTTACTGCAAATGAATTTGCTAAGATCAGCGACCAGTACGGAAATGAAAGCAGTGTTAACGTGGAGCCACTCACAAGCTATACTGTAGGTCGTATTCAAAAAGGATATAATGCGGGCAATACTGTTATCGGAGGCATGGTTACAACCACAAACAGGGTTATCAGGAATAGTAATCTTGAATCGCTTAG
>DATFLA010000608.1:0-6253 GCA_035268305.1 Bacteroidales bacterium
AAGGCTTTTCAGGTTCATTGGCACCAACCCCACCGTCAAGCTCTGCACCGCGCGGGTCGCTGCTCTGATTGTAAGAAGCTTTTTTCCAGACCAGTGCATTCTGAACCGTGCCATGGTAACCTTCGTCCTGATCGAGACCATCATCCCCGGCATATGTCAGAACTGTATTGGTTACCACTGCAGCGCCACCGAAGAATTCTATTCCGTCATCGAAATTTGCAAATACTTCAACATGATCAATTGTTGTGTTGTAACCTACTGCACCAAGTGAAATACCGTTTATCTCGTTATCAGCACCAATTACACTTCCGCCATGACGAACTGAAACATACTTTAAGGTACCTGAATTATCGGCATCATCGTTGCCACCATACAGACCTCTTGTTTCATCAACAGGTATGCCTTCGATCTGCTTTGAACCACCTTCAGCATTGTTGTTTGTTGTAGCTTTTCCCAGGATGAGCAGGCCGCCCCATGTCTGTACTGCATCATCAGGTACCGAACCATTAAGGTCATCAGCCAGTCCTGTGAATATAATAGGCTCACTTTCGGTACCAACTGCATTGATTTTACCTCCCCTGGCAATGATAAGAGCAGATGCACCGGCACCCTGTCCGGGTTGACCCTTGATTACAGTACCTGCCTCAATGGTCAGTGTCTGACCGTCATTGACAAAAATGAATCCTCTTAATATATAAGTAGTATCCTTCGACCATGTTACAGTACCGGTTCCATCAGCACTGGCATATATATCTTTTGTTGCTTTTACAGGCTCGGCTGTCTTGTTAATTGAAGCGCTGCCATCATCCGATTTCTGGTTTTTGTCAGTAACTGACAGGGTGACAGAACCTGCTCCGGATGTTGCATCTGCAGTAAATGTCACAATAACTGTCCCTGAAAGATCTCCAGCCGATGGTTGTGTTTTAATAGCTGCTGTACCTCCATTAGACGAGACAATTGCAGAAGCGTATCCTCCGGGACTGGTAATGGAAAAACTTAAATCCACAGCATTGGAGACCTGAACATCACTTGTGCTGGCTGGAGCAGTCACTTTTGGTCCGTCAGGAGTAACTGTAGTTTCGTCTTTTTTACATGAACTGATAACTGTAAGTCCAAGGAAAATAAGTAATACCATCAGGACAGAACCTTTTCTTACAAATAGATTAACATTTTTCATTTTTTCAAGTTTTGGGTTTGTATTATTTGTTTTTAATCTCTCAATCGAAATTTTATCAGATGATTTCTTTGGCAAATTTCTGCCAAATAGAAAAGTATCCGGTTACAGATCAGATAATGTTTCGTTACAAAACCGTTACATATTTAAATGATTGATAATTAATTGCTAACAATAGCTTGTCAGGATACCCGCGGGATAACCATGGAACCATGTATTACCCCTAAATCCCCTAAAGGGGATTTGTTTAATAACAGATATTTACAAACCCCCTTTAGTGAGCCGGGGGTGGAAATGACTATAAAACTCGTTTGGTCCCGCAGAAGCGATCAATAAGTTTTTCAATTACGTATGGCTCTTTTGTGAAACTTATTAAATTTGTAACACGAATCAATAAAAAAATAACACGATGACACTGGCACGTTTTGGTGTAAGTCTCGATGAGGATCTTCTGAAAGCATTGGATGATTATGTGATTGAAAACAGCCTGCCAAACCGTTCACGGGCTATTCGGCATCTTGTTGAAAAAAACCTTGTGGAAAAGAAGTGGCAATGTAATAATGTGGTTTCAGGGGCTGTTGTTTTGTTCTATAATCATCATAAGAGCAGCATTACCATGAAATCGAATGATATTCAGCATGAGTATTACGATGTGATACTGTCGTCGCAGCATTTCCATCTTAACCACGAAAACTGCCTTGAGATCATAGCCGTAAAAGGGTTGGCAAAAAGACTGACTGAGTTGTCAGATAAACTCATAGGGATGAAGGATATAATACATGGGAAACTGGTTATGAGCCGCACAGAATAAATCAGTATCCCCTTCGATGGCAGAATTGTGAGCAAGCAGAAACAGACGGTTCAATCAACTTATTAAAAGAAGAGACAGTTAAGCATAAACAAGGAAAATAATCAGATAATATGCATATCCCGGATGGTTACCTGAGTCCACAGACATATATTCCACTGTACGGAGTTTTTATTTCGGCAGCAACGGTTGCGGTGAAAAAGGTCAAAAAAACTGTTTCTGCAAAGAATATCCCATACCTGGGAATGGCTGCAGCATTTTCATTTATCATCATGATGTTTAACCTGCCTGTACCGGGAGGAACTACAGGGCATGCCGTAGGATCGGCCGTGATTGCTATAATCTTCGGTCCGTGGGCGGCCACAATTGCCGTATCAGTTGCTCTGATCATACAGGCCCTGATCTTTGGCGACGGAGGTATTACGGCTATAGGAGCCAACTGTTTCAATATGGCTGTCTTTATGCCTTTTGTTGCATATTATATTTTTATACTTATCAGCAAAGACCCACGAAAAAAATCAAGAGTTTACCTGGCTTCTTTCATTGCGGGATATGTCAGTCTTGTTCTGACGGCTATTCTGACGGCTGTTGAATTCGGTATACAGCCTTTGATTGCATCGACAGCAGACGGCAAGGCTTTATACTGTCCTTACGATCTGAGTATTGCAGTACCTGCAATGGCTGTTGAACATCTGCTTATCTTTGGCATTGTTGAAGGACTTATTACCGCTACAATAGTCAGTTATTTCCTGGGTAATGAACCCGGACTTATATATGCTTTTAAAAAGAAGGATAGTGATGAAAATAAATAGACTTCAGAAAAGAATTCTTGTTTTTTTACTGATTCTGTGCATGCTGGTGCCGGTGGGAATCCTTCTTCCGATGTACTTTAATGCCGGCGATGCCTGGGGGGAATGGTCTGCACAGACCATTAAAGAATTTATCGGGTATGTTCCCGAGGGACTTGCAAAATATTCCGATGTATGGAAAGCTCCAATAACTGATTACACTATTAATGCTGCCGATAAATCAGTTGTTCACCAGTCAGGTTTTTATATCATATCAGGAATAATCGGTGCTACCATGACATATATTATCATGCTTGTAATTTCCAAACTGTTGATAAAAAATGAAGAATAGCATTCCGCCATTTATGCAAAAACCGGATCAGGACAGGCATATTGATGTACAAGGTGCTAAGCTTGCTTTTATAGATAAAACTATATTGGATACAGCGAAGGCTGTAAAATCGATTTATCTCCAGGCAGAAAATGCTGACAGGAATGGTTTCATTCAAAAAGTCAGTCCGCATGTCAAGCTTGTTTCACTCATATACATGGCGGTGATCATCAGTATTGTAAGTAATATTTATGCCCAGGCAGCAGCTTCACTCTTCATCTTTATACTATTCCTTTTATCACGCCTCAGGATAACAGAGGTTTACAGAAAGATACTTTTACTTGCATTCCTGTTTGGATTTGTTGTGATTCTGCCTGCTTCTCTAAATATTATAACAAAAGGAGATACTCTTGTAAATCTTATCAGATTGAATAAACCCGTCCATTTCTGGATATATAATATACCACAGAATATCGGTATTACAGATAATGGAATCCAGGTTGTCTTGCTGCTGTTTTTCCGGGTTCTTAACTCAGTTTCCTTTGCTTTGCTGATAGTTTATACAACGTCTTTCCCCGCTTTTATAAAAACACTTAAAATAATATTTGTTCCCGACACCTTTCTTATGATAATGTCTCTTGCCTACAAGTATATTTTTATCCTTTCCAGGACAATAGAAGAGACATATTTCGCTTTGAAATCGAGACTTTCGGGAGATATAAAAAGCAGTAATATAAGAAAGCTGGCAGGGGGAAGGATATTTTTCATTTACAAGCGATCGCAAATGATCTATGAGGGGACCTATTATGCTATGATCTCAAGAGGTTATAACGGTAGCGTGAAATTAACAAACAGAACTAATTTTGTACTCAGAGATATTATTTCCCTTCTTATTGTTTTGCTTATGGGAGTGCTTATTATTCTAATTTGATGACTATATGGACGATATAATTTCCTTAAGAGATGTTGATTATTCCTATTATGGCCGGATTCCTGCCCTGAAGAATATTAATCTGTCGGTTAAGGAAGGTGAGATGTTTGCAATAATCGGGCTTAACGGCAGCGGGAAATCGACATTGCTCAATCTTATTAATGCACTCATACTCCCTGATAATGGTGAAGTCTTTTATAAAGGGATGCCGGTTACAGAAAAATCCCTTAAAGGAGAGGGCGGCATGAAAATAAGGAGCAGCATGGGTTATATATTCCAGAACCCCGATATCCAGTTATTCAGTCCTACGGTATTTGATGAGCTTCTGTTTGGTCCGCTGCAAATGAATCTCCCTCTTGAGGAGGCCAGGGAAAGAGCCGAACAGACTCTTTCTTATATTGACATAAGCTACCTGAAGGACAGGTCTGTGACGATGCTTTCAGGAGGTGAAAAGAAAAAAGTAGCCATCGCCTCTGTTCTGACAATGAATCCTGATGTATTGCTTGTTGATGAGCCTCTGTCCAGCCTTGATCCTAAAACACAGACCTTTTTCGTGGAGCTTTTGATTGAGCTTAACAGTGCAGGAAAGACAATCATATTCACAACTCACCAGTTGGAACTGATTGATCATCTCGAGCCGCGGGTAGCTGTACTTACCTCAGATCATACAATAGGGAAAACATGTACTACAGCCGAGATTCTTGGCGACAGGGATTTTTTAGTAAGCATCAACCTCATTCATGAGCACGTCCATAAGCACGGGGATGAGGAGCACAGGCACTCTCATTCACATTATATTTTTCATAAACACGGAGACCATAAGGACTGATTAAATTTAAGCATCAGTTTTGATGACCGTCTTTAACCACAACCCCAGGGGTTTTTAAAGTTTGCCCGGATAAAGTCACTGCCCTGAAGTTTTACTGGCGGGCATTCGTACTGGCTTCCATGTTCTTGATTTCAGATCTTTAAGAATGTGTCTTTCTTTAAATGGTGTTTTTAAAAGCGATGGAAACTAGGTAATTTTCTATTAAGGTAAAATTCCACGGAACAATTGCTGTTGTTTACTGTTTCATATACAGTTTGTCGCTATTGTATTGTCGGCATATAATTATGGTTCTTTATTTAAATGATTTAATTATGGCAAAGCTTATATTGATAAGGCACGGGGAATCAGTCTGGAATAAAAAAAATGTCTTTACCGGATGGGTCGATGTTCCTCTTTCACCAAATGGCATTAAAGAAGCCATTAAAGCCGGTGAACAACTGGCTGATATAGATTTTGATATCATTTTTACCTCGGTGCAGGTTCGGGCAATAGAAACAGCAGCCCTTGTTATGGCACAGAGCAAGAGTGAGAAGACACCTGTTGTGATCCACGAAGAAGGCAAGATGAAAGACTGGACAAAAATATACAGCGAGGAGATGGCAAAAAGCATTATTCCTGTCTACCGCGACTGGCATTTGAATGAAAGATACTATGGCGAATTGCAGGGCAAAAATAAAGCTGAGACTGCAAAGCAATATGGTGATGAACTTGTACACCAGTGGCGCAGAAGCTATGATGTACCACCACCTAATGGTGAGTGCCTTAAGGATACAGCAGCACGTACAATTCCATTCTTCAGGGATAATATAATACCGGAGCTTGAAAAGGGTAAGAATGTTCTGGTATCGGCACATGGCAACAGCCTGCGGTCCATTGTAATGCATATTGACAACCTTTCTGAAAAACAGGTGCTGGAGCTGGAGATACCTACAGGTGTACCGCTGTTTTATGAATTCAAAAACGGTAAACTTGATAAATCCAAATAGATTTTAACCACGGAGTAATAAGGAGTTAACACGGAGTGGGATAATTGGTAAACCACGGAGTCACACGGAGTTAACACGGAGTGGGATAATTGGTAAACCACGGAGTACCACGGGGTTAACACGGAGTGGGATAATTGGTAAACCACGGAGTCACACGGAGTTAACACGGAGTGGGATAATTGGGAAACCACGGAGTCACACGGAGTTAACACGAAGTGGGATGATTGGTAAACCACGGAGTAATAAAGAGTTAACACGGAGTGGGATGATTGGTAAACCACGGAGTCACACGGAGTTAACACGGAGTGGGATGATTGGTAAACCACGGAGTAATAAGGAGTTAACACGGAGTGGGATAATTGGTAAACCACGGAGTCACACGGAGTTAACACGGAGTGGGATAATT
>DATFLA010000609.1:0-3315 GCA_035268305.1 Bacteroidales bacterium
ATTGCATGATTAAATGCCTGGAAATGATCGAACTGGTGTACAATAGTCACTTTCGATGCATAGCGGGTCAACGATACAGCTTCCTCAAGGGCAGAATTGCCTCCACCTACAACAACTATCTCACGACCGGAAAAGAAATCGCCGTCGCATGTGGCACAATAAGAGATACCACGTCCTTTCAGCTCAGTTTCACCGGGGACATTCAATGTTCGTGGTCTTCCCCCCGGGGTAAGTATTACAGAATAGGATGTATAGACAGAACCATCAGAAAGATATATCTTCTTCTCTTCACCTTCAAGGTCAACACCTGTAACTGATATGTTATTTCTGATATCGCAGCCGAACTCTTTGGCCTGTTTCCGCATGATGTTTGCAAGCTGATATCCTGATATCTTTTCAACACCCGGGTAATTTGCTATTTCATGGGTTAAAACCATCTGTCCTCCAGCTGTTCCTTCATTAAGGATTAATGTCCTGAGCCTGGCCCTCGACAGGTAAATACCGGCAGAAAGACCTGCGGGTCCGCCACCAAGGACTATAACATCATACTTTCCCATAGAATTTGTATTATTAAGCATTTACAGGAGCTCCGAATTCCTTGTCAAGAATAGAAGTAACCTGGTCCATAGTCTGTATACTGGATGTAGCTTTAACAAGTTTTCCATTTTTGTAATATACTGTAAAAGGTAATCCCATAAAGCCATTGCATTCAGGAGCATTACGTATTACATGTGCATCGGGATGATCAAATTCCATATCAAAGAATTTTACGTTCTTATATGCCTCCTCCAGCTCCTCCATGATGCCATAAACAGGAATACACATTGGTCCCATTCTTCCACAGCAGATCATAACATTTTCATTCTCAGTGATAACTTTCTGATGCTCTTCAGCAGATTCGATGTGTTTTAAATTTGTGTACAACATAGCTTTTGAATTTTTAAAATTATGCTGCAAAAATATCCCGGTGCCGTTAATTACGGAAGGGAAAGGTTTCCGGGGATTACTGTTATCCGATTGATATAAATCAATTTTTTAATTGATTTGTTTTAAATTTGCGCATTGATTCGGAGATAATGAAGACAATTACAGAAACAGATAATGATTTCTTTTGTGATATACAAGCCCCTTGCTTCCAGTTATTGACAAAAGAAGAAATTGAACAGGTACAGGCAAGCAGAACACAGGTACTGTTCAGGAAAGGAGAGAACCTGACCAAGCAGGGAGCATTTGCTTCTTATGTGCTTTTCATTGTAACAGGTTTTGTCAAACAGGTAATTGAAGGTGACGGTAACAAGGGATATAACCTGAAAATAGTAAGGCCGGGTGAATTCCTTGGATTATCATCAGTGTTCGGAAAGAGTACTTTTGACTATTCAGCTATCGCACTGACAGATGTTCAGACTTTCCTTATCGAAAAAGAAGCTATTGCCAGACTTATCTCAAGTGATGGCAAATTTGCCTTCAGCATAATTAAAAGATACTGCGAACAAAATTCCCTGCTGTTTGATTCAATAAGCAAACTTGTATACAAGCAGATGAACGGGCGGCTGGCTGAAACATTATTATACCTCTCGCCCGAAGATTACACAGGGATTAATATCTTCACTGTCCTTTCAAGAAAAGACATCGCTGAATTTGCCGGTATCTCTACAGAGAGTACTGTCAAGTTACTTAAGACATTTGAAAAAGACGGATTGATAAGACTTAAGGATAAAGATATTATACTACTCAACAGGGAAGCACTGAAAGAGATATCACGAAGGGGTTAGTTATGCAAACATCTCATTACTGATTACTGATATGCCCGGCGAAGAGAACAAGAATTTTTTTAAACAAAAAACAGCTGCTGTCGTTTCACACCTTAGCCTGATGTTCAGGGCTTTGAAATACCGCAACTACAGACTTTTTATTGGCGGCCAGAGTCTTTCCCTTATTGGAACATGGATACAGATGGTTGCAGTTACCTGGCTCGTTTACAAATTATCCAACTCTGCTTTCATACTTGGCATTGTTGGTTTCTCCGGTCAGATACCTCTTTTTTTAATCGCACCTTTTGCCGGTGTAATAGCAGACAGATGGGACAAGAAAAAGATACTTCTTATAACACAGTCGATGGCACTTGTCCAGGCCCTAGTTCTGTCAATACTTGTTTTTACCGGAGTAATAAAAATATGGCATCTTGTTGCACTCAGTGTTTTCCTTGGCATAATAAATGCTTTTGACATGCCTATCAGGCAGGCTTTTGTTGTGGAAATGCTCGACAACCAGAAACAGGATATAAGTAATGCCATCGCCCTGAATTCCTCAATGGTAAACGGGGCAAGACTTATAGGACCTTCTATAGCAGGCATTCTGATAGCGACTGTTGGCGACGGATGGTGTTTTGCTATTAACTGTATCAGCTACCTTGCCGTTATCATCTCTCTTTTTCGCATGAGGATTATCCGCTCACAGGTTAAAAAAGTCCAATCGCATGTAGGACAGCAGCTTAAAGAAGGATTTAAATATACTTTCGGTTTCGTCCCAATCAAATACCTGCTACTCCTCCTTGCCCTTGTTAGTCTTATCGGTACTCCCCTTACACTTCTTGCCCCTGTATTTGCCAAAGATTTTCTGCATGGCGATGCAAGTACCTTCGGTTTCCTTATGAGTGCCTATGGAACAGGTGCTCTTATCGGGGCCGTTTACCTTCTTAATAAACATAATGTTCTGGGCCTGGGTAAACTTATTGCCTTTGCAGTATTTATATTTGGAGGAGGTATGATTGCCTTTGCCCTTTCCAGGTTTCTGTGGCTGTCAATAATAATTATGATGTTTTCGGGACTGGGAATGATGCTTCATGTGGCGTCTACAAATACGTTGCTGCAGACAATAGCTGAAGAAAATAAAAGGGGAAGGGTAATGAGCTTTTATGCCATGGCTTTCAGGGGAATGGCTCCATTCGGGAGCCTTATAAGCGGTAGCCTTGCCGGATTGATAGGCGCCCCGCTGACCCTGATAATAGGAGGAGCCGGCTGCCTTGCGGCAGTAACAGTTTATTTCAGGAAACTGCCGGCCCTGAGACCCTATGTAAGACCGATTTACGAACGTATGGGATTGATCCCGGAAATGACAACATCCGTTGATAAAGCCTCCAACATACGCTTATGATATCAAGTATACAAGACGGACAGGCCCGGAAGTTAAAAGAACTTCTTAGTCAATAATATATAAACTGAAGTAACCTGAACAATATGAAAAACATAATTATCTCCATTCTCTTATTTGCATTATCGCTGCTCTCTTTTTCACAGGAAAATGGTGGAAAAGTAT
>DATFLA010000610.1:0-11323 GCA_035268305.1 Bacteroidales bacterium
TCATTTTGCGGTATACTGCCAGGTGCATCCCGTTTTCTATGGAAGGTTTAAGATCCGGAGTAAGGTTTTGACCGCCGGTATTAAGAATACCAACCTCTCTCCATCTCATGGTTCCCTTATCGGTGGCTGAGGGAGTTATAAGTATGATGTCGTCGTTTACTCTTAATGATATATTCCCTCCCGAGGTTGTTGTCAGTCCCCTTTTATAAAGACGTCTCATAAAACGTGCAACTTCCTTTCTTTCCTGTTTGTATCTTTCTTCAACTTCCATAATTACTGCCGCACCAGATCAATAACTCCATTAAGTACGTATTTTGGACTGTAGGGAAACCTGTCTATGTCATCCTGTGCTGTAATTCCGCTTAAAACAAGAAGTGTATCTATCTCCGATTCAAGTCCGCATAAGATATCAGTGTCCATTCTGTCACCTATCACGATAGTATCTTCCCTGCGCATGCCAAGCCTTTTCAGACCACTTCTCATCATCAGGGGATTTGGTTTACCGACAAAATATGCTTTTTTGCCTGACGCTATTTCAATTGGAGCAATAAGAGCTTTTGTTGAAGGAATAACACCGTCTTCCACAGGGCCGCTCACATCGGAGTTGGTTCCGATAAGTTTTGCCCCTTTAATAACAAGGTTAAGTCCCAGTTGGATCTGTTCAAAATTATAATTGTGAGTATCACCAACGACAACATAATCAGGATTTACGTTATTAACTGAATAGCCGACACTATAAAGTGCATGTATGAGCCCGGCTTCCCCTATGACATATGCACTTCCATCGGGTTTCTGGTTCGCCAGGAAGCTGGCTGTGGCAAGTGCACTTGTGTAAAAATGTTCTTCACCTACCTTAATCCCCAGTCTCTTAAGCTTCTCATGAAGTTCCCGTGGTGTTCTTTCGCTTGAGTTGGTAAGGAAAAGGAACTTTTTGCCCGCTGATTCAAGCCAGGCAACAAAATCGGTAACACCCGGCAATAACTTGTTCCCATGGTAAATAACTCCATCCATATCTATTATGAATCCCAGCTTATTTTTAATCTTTTCAATAAAGTCTTCCATAGGTTATATTTTATCAGACAAAGATACCCATGATTTTTGTTTTTCAGTTGGTAATTTAGTGAGTATTCAGGAATTTTCAAATTCGAAAATGGTATCTGAAATGTAAATAATCCTTATCCGGGGAGTCAGTACATGAAACTCACATAGATCACAAAGTGTTTTATTTTATTGCAATGCCTTTGTATTCTTTGCGCCTTCTTTTTTATAAAGGATATGGAGAAGAGTGGGAAATATAATAAGCAGTAAAGGCAAAGCAATTACAAAACCGCCTATTACGGCGATAGCCAGTGGCTGGTGCATCTGGGCCCCGGTTCCAATTCCAAGGGCAAGAGGCATCAGGGCAATAATTGCACCAAGGGCTGTCATCAGTTTTGGTCTGAGCCGGGTTGAGATGGCAAAAACAAGAGAATCATCAACAGATCCTTTTTTCCTGTTTGTTGAATATTGCTGGAAAGTGAATATTGCATTTTCTCCTATTATACCAACCATCATAATCAGACCCGTGTAACTGCCTACATTCAGAGGTGTATGTGTAAGGTATAAAGCAATAAGGCTTCCCGATACACCGAGAACGGCTATGAACAATATTGCAATGGCCGCCCTGAAATCCCTGAAAATGAAAAGCATAAGGGCGAAAACAAGCAGGCTTGAGAGGATAAGTATTATCAGAAGTTCGCTGAATGACTGTTGCTGATCAGCATACTGGCCACCGTATTCAATGTTGTATCCCCGTGGAAGGGATATCTTGCTGCGTATAATATTTTGAATATCCTTCATGGCACTGCCAAGGTCCCTGTTATTGAGCCTCGCAGTAACTATAGAAACTGATTTGAGATTATCCCTGTTGATCTCGGCAACTCCTTTTGTCAGTTTTACGTAGGCAAGTTTGTTCAAGGGAACAAGCTTACCATCGGGGGTGAAGATAAATTGTTTTTCAATAGTAGCAAGGCTGTTCTTTGTGCTGTTGGGATATATCATCCTTATGTCGGTAAGCTGTTCTTTCTCAAGTATATTACCTACAATATCACCACGTGATATTGTCTGCAACTGGTACTGAAGTGAAGCTGGTGTTATATTGTACTGTGCCAGTTTCTGCTGATCCGGTATAATATTGATAGATGGTCCAGCAATAATTATCCCGTCAAATACATCTGCGATGCCCTGAACGTTTTCTATTTCACCCGCTACCTGTTTAGCCAGTTCATTCAGTTTATCCTGGTCATCACCGAATATCTTTATTTCAATAGGCTGAACTGATGCCATAAGGTCGCCGAGCATATCGCCTATTACCTGGCCGAAATCAATTGCCAGGGCCGGCTGGGTAGCTTCTACCTTTCTCCTTATATCATCTATTACTTCCACAGTACTTCTTTTCCTGTTATCCTTAAGCTGAATAAGATAATCACCATCGTTGGGTTCGGTTATAAAGAATCCCATCTGGGCACCTGTCCTTCTTGAATATGATTCTACTTCAGGGATGCTAACAATTATTTTTTCCACTTCCCGGAGCATCCTGTCTGTTTCTGCCAGCGATGTGCCGGGGGGTGAAGTGTAATCAAGGACAATTGATCCTTCGTCCATTTCAGGGAGGAAGCCTGTTTCAAGTTTTGGCAGTATAAAATATATCGACAGCAGGAGAGCAAGAATGAATCCAATGCTTATATATGGTCTCTTTATGAAAAAACCAACCCAGTTTCTTGTTTTTGTCAGCCTAACCGTATCCTTTTTCCTTTCCGGGAAAAGAGACCTTATCCGTGAGAACCACAGGTAGATAACAGGAAGTCCGATCCAGGTTACAAAGAACGAACATACAAGGGTTATTATCATAGTGTTTGTAAGCACGTTGAAATATGCTCCCGCAACTCCTCCCAGTAGCATAAAAGGAATAAATATTACTATTGTGCTGAGCGATGAACCCAACATTGACGGGAACAGGTATTTTACTGCCTGAAAAACAAGTTCCCCTGACGATCTGTCGGGGAATTCCTCATGTGTTCTGTGTATCTGTTCCACCACTACAACTGCATCATCTATTATAAGTGCTATTGCTGCCGCAATAGCTCCGAATGTCATGATATTAAGTGTGTAACCTATGCTGTAAAGGACAATAATTGTAAGGAGCAGTGTGACCGGTATTGTAACAAGAATTGTGGCACTTGCCCTGAAGGATCTGAGGAAGGTTATTGCAACGAGTATAGCCAGCAGAAGGCCAATCCACAGACTGTCATTAACACTTTTTATTGCTTTATTAACGAAGTCAGCCTGGTCGTAATAATATGACACATGCACATCCTCAGGAAGAATCTGTTCCAGTTCCTTCTGTTTTGACTTAACTTCCTTTGCAAGACTTATGAGATTGGCGTTTGGCTGTTTGAGAATGGCCACTAGCAGTCCCTGGCGACCGTTGGCATTTATCCTTGTATATTCGGTCCTTTCACGAACCTCAACTTTTGCAATATCCTTAACCCTGATTGTTCTTTTGCCGTCATTCTTAAGAATCACATTATCAATGTCATCCAGGTTGTATAATCCTGCGTCTGTTATGTTCAGGTAGAGCCGCCTGTAATCGGATACCAGTCCGTTTGATGTTATGAAGTGATTCCGGCTGAATATATCCCTTATCATTTCCGGGGTTATGGAGAAGGATCTCATCTTAACCTGGTTCAGTTCAACCCAGAACTCCTTGGTCTTTCCTCCAATGATACCCACGGATGATACACCCTCTATCTGCGACAGGAAAGGCTTGATAGTGTATGTAGCAAGCATATTGAGCTCAATGGGAGTTCGTTTATTGCTTTCAACAGTAAATCCTATAACCGGTAAAATGGAAGGATTCATTTTTTCAACCTGGATCTGTACATCTGCAGGAAGCTGGTTTTTAATCTGAGCGATACGCGATTCAAGCATCTGCTGATTGACGTTTATATCTGCATTCCAGTTCAGAAAGGCTGATATTTCGCATGATCCGCGACTTGTAGTACTCCTTAACAGCTTAAGATCAGGGACCTGCTTGATAGCATCTTCCAACGGCCTTGTAACAGTAATCATCATCTTGTCTACAGGCTGTTCACCATTATCCGCTATTATTTTGAGCTTGGGAAATGTTATCTCCGGGAATAAGGATACCTGTATATGTCCGTATAGAAATAGCCCGCCGGCAATGATTACAGCTATAATAACAGAAATGGGATTTTTGTAGGAAAGGAAGAAATTCTTCATATCATTATTCCTTTTTTACTGATACGCTGGCAGTGTCGGGGAGTCCGTAGTTGCCTGTGACCAATATCCGGTCGGAAGGTGACAGGGAAGGTTCAGTTATCTGTACTTCATCATTGTCTTCGTAACCTTTTTGCACTAGAATCTTTACAGCTGTTGAGTCGTTTAAGAGCTTCATTATCCAGAACTCTGTCTGTGTTTCGTTTCCCAATACGGCCCCTTTCGGCAGAATTGCAGCATTTTGAATAACCGATTTAACAAGCCTAACGTTTCCAATCAGGTTTGCCGGCAATCCTGCAGTACGTGACGGTTTAATAATATACTTAACAGTCTGGGTCTGCATATCCATCTCCGACATTCTGCCGGTGATGATTCCTGTTATAGTACTGTTATCCGGTAATTCTATATTACATTGCCTGTTTTTGTTTATATATCTCTCAAGCTCAAAGGGAACTTCAAGGATAAATATGAGAGATGACTGATCGTCAACCGAAGCCAGCTGATCGCCTTCCTGGACAAAGTCACCCTGCTGAAATGATACGGAATTTATTATGCCTCCATTGTTTGACCTGATACTGATAATCCCTTTAAAAGTGAGGTTGGAATCTGCCTGCCCGGAATTGCCCATTGCCATTGCTTCCCTTGTCTTTATTGTAAAAAGAACCTGGCCTTTTGTGATTTTATCGCCCTGGTGTATCATCATTTTTTGTATCACACCTGTTGTTGTTGACCTGATATAGCTTTTATTCATGAAATGTGTTACAGCGGGAAGGTCAACACCTGATTTGACGGTCCTGAATTCTACCGGTACTGTTGTGACGGGTGTCCTGGCTTCAGGTTCTTTTGTTTCTCCATCGCCAGTGTTTTTACATGATATGGGTCCCGCCAGCAAACATACGGAGAAGAACAATATTAGAGCAGATCTGAATTTATTCGACATATCGGATTTATTATTGTATCAGAAGAAAATTCATTTCATTTATTATCTGAAGTTTCCGGATATTGATAAGGTTAATATTCCTGTTTATTGTCTTATAGTTTTTTATTGCATTGATGTATACGGTCATCCGGATATTTCCAGCTTCCAGCTGATCGCGTAGTGCATCGACGAGATGCCCGGAGTTATTAACCTGTTCTTCAAGCTTAACAGACATTGAGTCAAGGCTTTCAAGCTCGTCGCTGTACTGTCTTAACTGGATATAGTATTGTTTTCTGAAGTTCTCCTCGTACATTTTTCTGCTGTTCTCACTGAATTCGAGCTTATGTTTTTCAATATCTCTCTGATGTCCGTCATATATTGGCACGCTCAGGCTTACGCCGGCACTGTAACCAAAATGCCGGTAAAAATTCCATGGAGTGCTGGTGAGGAATCCTGCATCGGCAAACCAGCTGATTTTTGGCTTATAACGCAGGTCAATTGACCTGCGTTCATTCCTGATTTGCATGCTGTCTATTTTATAGCGTATGAATGAGGGCAGCTTTGAAATGTCAGCGGTACCTTCAGGCAACAGATCAGGTTTTTCAACGGCATATAATGTTGTATCGCCAATACCGCAGAGAAGGTTGAGCAGCATAAAATCTTTCCTGTACTGTGTACTTAGCTGGCTGACAAGTAACTCCTGTGACTGGGTCTCGATGAGAAGAGTGAGGTAATCTGTCTGGTTGCTTACACCGCTTTTTACAAAGTTCTGAACAATATCATTTTCCTTCTTCATCAGCTGAAGAAAATTCCTGTTAAAGATGAGATCGCTGTACCCGGCCCAGGCAGCAAGGTACTGGTCCGTGATCGACTTAACCAATTCATCCTTTGTAACTTTTGTTGAGTTATTAGCCAGTCGCTTCTGTAAGGTGGCAGCATTCAGCTTATTGCTTGTTTCACCCCTGTTAAGAATATTTTGTGATATTCCCACAACTGCCGTATAATTTCCACCGTCCGTTATCACATCATCATAGCCGAAATTATGCGAATAGGGGAAATACTGAAGGGATGAATTTGCCTCCATGAAAGGTTTTTTTGCAGCTCTGACAAGCAGGCTGTCATCAACAGCTGCTCCAGCCTGGTTCCTGTACTCGTTAAGCAGCGGACTGTTGTTAATTCCTTCATTCAGGTAGAAGTCGAGACTTCTTGTCTGGCAGTCGGCAATTATCCCAAAGAGAGAAAGGCAAAGAATCAAAAAGCCTGTTTTGTACATAAAAGTCAATTGTCAGGTTATAACAGTTTAACAAAATAGCTGTCAAAATAGTTAAATAATTCTGAAGCAAATCTGTTTTCACGGTTTTTTGACAACTTAAATACCCATTTTATTCAGCAAAATTTGTTTTTCAGCGGAAAAATTATTTTTACTGCTATGTCCTTTCAAAGGAATTATCTTTTCATGAATGGCATCTATTATCCAATCAGGCTGGGGAAAGAAATATTTTTCCATTTCGTAAGCAGGAGTAATCCAGTTCCTTGATCCGACAACAACAGGGGGTGCATCTAGTTCGTCAAAGGCAAGCTCGGTTATTGTCTGGGCCATCTCCTTAAGGAATGAACCTCTTGATGTAGCGTCACTTGTCAGAACCAGTCTTCCGGTTTTTCTTACCGATTCAATTACAGGTTCGTAATTGAATGGCACAAGCGTCCTGGCATCTATCACCTCTGCGCTCATCTCATATCTGTCTTCAAGTATTTCAGCTGCTTTTAAAGCCTGGTATAATGTTGCTCCGATTGTAAGTATTGTCAGATCAGTACCCTTTTTTTTAACATCAGGCTCACCGAAAGGTATTTCATAATATCCTTCCGGGACACCTCCCTTGTGGAACATTTCCCCAACGTCGTATATCCTCTGGCTCTCGAAAAAGATCACAGGATCTGTTCCCTGCAGGGCAGTGTTCATAAGGCCTTTTGCATCGTATGGAGTAGCCGGGAATACAACTTTCAAACCGGGTATGTGAGCTGTCAGTGAAGACCAGTCCTGTGAATGCTGAGCGCCATATTTTGAACCGACAGATACCCTTATTACAACAGGCATTTTTATAAGGTTCCCACTCATTGCCTGCCACTTTGGCAACTGGTTAAAAATCTCATCGCCTGAACGTCCCAGGAAGTCGCAGTACATTATTTCCGCTATGACCCTGCCTCCACACATTCCGTAACCAATTGCCGTTCCAACAATAGCACCTTCTGATATGGGTGAATTAAATAGCCTGTGATAGGGCAATGCTTCTGTCAGTCCGCGGTAAACTGCAAATGCTCCTCCCCAGTCGCGGTTCTCCTCACCCCAGGCTGCCAGAGTTGGGTCTTTATAAAACCTGTCGATTATTGCTTCGAAGATGCCGTCTCTTAGCTGGAACATCCTTGCTTTGGAAACCGGTTTGCCATCTGCATCAATGTGATAACGTACTTTGTTCTTTATCGATTTTACCCTCGGGTTCTCCTCTATTGGGATAAGCACATCAGGCTGCCTGCCGTCCATCCTGTCTGCAGATGTTTCTGAGAACATCATTCTGCCAATGAAATCAGGATCGGTATCAAGATTGATGAGAGGAGAGATGTTTTCATCAATACTTAATTTAAGAATATGTCTGAGTAATTCCTGTGTCGATTCAGTTATGGATGCAAGTTCATCTCCTGTTGCCAGTCCGGCTTCAACAAGCATTTTCCCGTAGGCCGGTATAGAGTCTGCTTCCTGCCATGCCTCAATCTCTTCCTTCGACCTGTATGAAGAGGCATCCGAGGGAGAATGACCGCTGATCCTGTAAGTAAGGGTATCCATCAGGACAGGTCCCTTTTTTTCTTTGAGTATTTGTGTTTTTCTCCTGAATGCATCTATTACCGCAAGCGGATTATACCCGTCCACTCTTTCGGCATGCATCATTTCGGGGTTAACACCGGCACCTGTCCGGGCCAGAATGCCATACCCCATTGTTTCACCCATTGTCTGTCCTCCCATGCCGTAAAGGTTATTCATGAAGTTGAAGATAAGTGGCAAACCACCATTGTACTCACCTTCCCAAAGAGTTCTGTACTGGTCCATCGTAGCAAAAGTGATGCCTTCCCACACCGGACCGCAGCCCATGGACGCATCACCAATATTGCATACAACAATACCTGGTTTCCTGTTGATTTTTTTATAAAGTGCCGCACCAACGGATATGTCACCTGAACCACCTACTATAGCATTGTTGGGATAGATACCAAAAGGAGTGAAAAAAGCATGCATAGACCCGCCAAGTCCCTTGTTGAATCCATTCTCACGTGCAAATATTTCTGACAAAGCACCGTATAGAAGAAAGTGCCTGGCTAGTGTTTTTATGTTACCGTGAAAATCCTTTTCCACTACTCTCAAAGTTGCACCCCCGAAATATTCCTTCATAATATTGTAAAGACTGTCTTCATCAAGCCGGTGTATTGCTGAAAGACCTTTGGCTATGATTTCGCCATGACTTCGATGAGATCCGAAGATATAATCATCGGCGCCAAGATTATATGCCATACCAACTGCAGAGGCTTCCTGACCTATTGAGAGATGGGCCGGACCGGGATGATTATAAGAAATACCGTAATATTCCCCGGTTGTTTTGATGAGGTTCAGCATATTTTCGAATTCCCTGATAACCACCATGTCGTGATATATCCTGATGAAATCTTCCCCGGAGTATACCTTTTTTTCTTCCTCAATTGATTTGTTGTACTGGTTTACAGGTATTCTTCCAAATTCAATAAACTGAGGTTTCCTGACAATTCCCGGATTTATGTTCTGCGTTTTTGGCATTGGTGATGATGTTTATGTTGTTGTTTATTTCTTTACTGTATGGTATAAGATTGTAATTCGTTGTAATTCGTTGTAATTCGTTGTAATTCGTTGTAATTCATAGTAATTCATAGTAATTCATAGTAATTTGAAGAAGTTAAAAAACGAAGGATTCAATCTGTTCCTTAATCTCTTTAAGGAATAATGTAGCAGGACCTCCGTCTACTGCCCTGTGATCGTATGTAAGCGATAAACCTATATATGGCACAAAACCAAATATATTGTTCCCGAGGTCGGCCGGCCTGTTAATTATTGTACATACGCCAAGGATACCTGTCTGCGGCAGGTTTATGACAGGTGTGAACATCTCTACTCCATAGCCTCCCAGGTTTGATACTGTGAATGTGGCAGCTTCGCTTTTTATCAGCTCAGGATCTATACTGCCTTTCCTGCATGCATTGGTGACGGATTTCAGTTCTTTGGAGAGATCACCCGGACTAAGCTGTCCGGCATTTTTTACTACTGGCACCATAAGTCCTCTGGGTGTATCAACTGCCAGTCCGAGGTGAACCGGTCTGAATGTCCGGAGACTATTGTTGTCATAAAGGTGACTGTTCATCACGGGAAATTTCTCAAGTGCCCTGATAACGCACCAGCAGATCATGTCGTTAAGTGTAATATCTGCCAGAGTACCACCCGATTTTATTTCTTCTTTTATCTTCTTCCTCGATTCAAGCAGTCTGCGCACATCGGCACTCATATGGTGGGTTACCTGGGCAGATTCACTGAGCGACCTGAACATGGCTGATGCTATCAGCTTCCTCATATTACTCAGAGGAGCATCGGAATATTCCTTATCCTTATATATTGTTTCTTCCTCAGCAGTAAGCTTTCCTGCCAGCAGGTTCTCAATGTCGCTGATCACAATCCGGTTGTTCGGACCGGAACCACGAACTTTACTGTAGTCAATATTCTTTTCGCCTGCCAGCTTCCTGGCCCTGGGCGATATCCTTATCTTCCCGGTATCCCTGACAGTGGATACTGATGTGTTATCAATTTCTTCTTCACTTTCCTTATTTATAATTCCTTCCCGGACTTTGTCCTTCTCTTCAGAGCCGGGTTTGAACGGCACTGCTGATTCACCGGGATTACCTATTACAGCAATATTCAAAAGTACCGGAACTTCATCTCCTTCACTGAAGAATCTCTCCAGTAATATCCCGTCAGCAGGAGATTCAATATCAAAAGCAGCTTTGTCTGTTTCATATGATAATAATATATCTCCCTGTGAAACGCTTTCTCCTTTTTCTTTAAACCATTTTGTAATTATGCAGGTCTCTACCGATTGTCCCTGTTTTGGCATTATAACAGCAGTAGCCATATTCAGCAGTGTTTTATTTTAAAATAGTACTAATCATCTAACTCCGATGGGAGGAGCATAATTTATAAACTTGTAAGAATATGTGAGTCAAATCTTTATTTCATTATATTGATATGTCTGGTAATCAACAAGTACAAAAATATATTTTATAACTTGTATTAACAAGTGAATTTATTATATTTACATAGAAAATTTGATTTGTGCTTCATAATCAATGTAATGAAATATCCTGGATATATTGTGGGAGGGGCGGACGAAAAAAGGACAATGCCCAGATACAGGCGTCTTTATGAGATACTGCGGAAGCATATACTTGACGGTATCTATAATGAGGGGGATCTGCTGCCATCGGAGAATGAACTCTGCAGGATATATGGTATGACCCGTCCGACTGTACGCCAGTCTCTTTCGGCGCTTGCTAATGAAGGACTGATAATCAAGCACCAGGGAAAAGGGAGTATTGTCCGTCTTCAACCGCGTGAAATAGGTATCCTTTCTGTTTCAGGCACAACATCAGCACTGGGTAACAGGAACCTGAAAACGAAGATTGTGACAAAGCCTGTGCTCATCCGGTGGCCTGAAAATTTTATGTTTTC
This sequence comes from Bacteroidales bacterium, assembly GCA_035268305.1. Taxonomy (GTDB): domain Bacteria; phylum Bacteroidota; class Bacteroidia; order Bacteroidales; family VadinHA17; genus LD21. The sequence continues at coordinate 10,992 of DATFLA010000610.1, forward strand.
ACTTTCGGAACTTGAGATTGAGTCGGGATGTATATATATGGAACGCTTAAGATTACTCGACGACAGCCCGGTGTTTTATGATATAAGTTATATTCCTAACATCCACCTTCCGCGTATCACCTCGAGACAGTTTGAGAACAGGTCCCTTTTCGGGATACTGAGAGAGCATTATCATCTTGAGATGACAGGTGGTGAACAAAGGATCAAAGCAATACAAGCCACATCTAAAACAGGGAAATATCTTAACCTCGAAGAGGGGCAGCCGGTACTTCATCTTGAAAGGAAAATAGCAACCAGCAATCCTGCCTTATTTCTCTATTCCTCCATTTATT
>DATFLA010000611.1:0-3049 GCA_035268305.1 Bacteroidales bacterium
GGCTTCTATGATCCTCTTTTCCAGCTCCTCATCCGTTATGTTTTCTATATCAAGTACAACTGTCTTCAGACCTGATGCTTCCCTTACGCCTTCAGCTATCAGTCGGGCAGCTTCCTTTGTATATCCATATGCGGAAACATAAGCTATAAGTATATTATTGCGTTCCCTTTCCGCTGTGAGCTTAACATAATCAGCAGCCCATGCCCGTGTCATTTCAACAGCCTTCCCGGCATTCTTATGGTGAACGGGACCATGCCCGTTACATATGAAGTCGATATCAAGGGGCTTAATCTTATCGATAGCTTTCAGCATAAACTTACTGAAAGGTTTAAGTATTACATCGAAATAATACCTGAATGCTCCGGTATATTCCTCAGTAAATTCACTGAATATGTCGGGGGTACAATAATGCGCACCGAAGGAATCACAGGTAAACAGCACCTTATCCTCCACGAGGTAGGTGTATATGGAATCAGGCCAGTGAAGATTCGGTGCACCTATAAATTTCAGAGTTTTATTGCCAAGGTCAATTGTATCACCGTCTTTCACAACAAGCGAATTAAACGGGAAGTTTACAATATCCTCTAGGTATCTGATTGCATTACCACTGCCAACGACAGTTGCCGAAGGCGCAAGATCTAGAAGTATCCTAAGACTTCCGGAATGATCGGGTTCGGTATGATCGAGAATTATGTACTCAATTTCTTCAGGGTTGGTCAGTGTTCTCAACTTGGAGAAGTAGTTATCCCTGAATTTTTCCTTAGCAACTTCGATAACAGCCTTTTTACCGGCATCTATAAAATATGAATTATATGTTGTTCCGTATTCTGTATGCATGACGATGTCAAATGTCCGTATATCATAATCAAGAACACCCATCCATGTTACATCGTCTGTTATTTTAATTAACTTTTCATCTGTTTTGCTCATGTCATGTTATAATTTTCAGATTTTGGCAATAATTGTTTTGTTTGCCTTTACCTGTTGAAGAATAGGAATTTCAACCTCAGTGCCCAGGGGCAGGAAGATATCGACACGTGATCCGAATTTAATAAAACCAAGCTCATCTCCCTGATGTATCGCCAGGTCCTTCCTTGCATATGTAACAATCCTTCTGGCCACAGCGCCTGCAATCTGCCTCACAAGTATCTCGGTACCGTCTTCCGACTCTATTACGATTGTGCTTCTTTCATTAAGTTCTGAGGATTTAGGATGCCAGGCTACCATGTAATGTCCGGGATGATAAGCTACATATTTCACCTTCCCGGAAACAGGATACCTGTTACTGTGCATATTGAAAGGCGACATGAAAATGGATACCTGCAAACGCATCTCATTAAAATATTCCTTTTCAAATGTCTCTTCAATAACTACAACCTTTCCGTCGGCCGGGGCATAAATAAGTCCGGGATCGGCCTCCAGGTGCCTTGCCGGCAACCTAAAAAAGAACAGAAGGAATATATAAAGCATCATCGAGCCTATTATGAAGGCCCACCTGACCAGATCGTAATCATGCCAAAATATGTTTACGGCAATATTTAAGACAAGCAGGATAATAAAGCCGAAACCAAGTATTTTGTAACCTTCCTTGTGGATACTCATCTTTTCAATATTTGCACAAAACTAATTAAGTCCTTTCAATCATCCAAGAAGAGAAATAAAAAGATAAACCAGGGGAAATGAAATTATTGCACTGTCGAACCTGTCTAGAAAGCCACCATGTCCCGGCAATATTGTACCTGAATCCTTTACTCCGTTGCTTCTCTTAAGCATCGATTCGGCAAGATCGCCGTATGTTCCTGTCACAGAAACTATTAGCGCAACGAACATCCATTCCTTAGCATCTACAACTCCAATCCATCCCGATAATAACCATGCTACAAGTGCAGCTGTCATTAGTCCGCCGAAAAAACCCTCCCATGTTTTTTTGGGTGAAATGCGTTCCATAAGCCTGTGCTTTCCCGCCAGCACGCCGGTAAGGTAAGCTCCTGTATCATTTGCCCACAGCAGGAAAAAGAATCCAAGAATTATACCGGGTGAGAACAATATATTTGCATGAGGTAGTAATGAACTTATTCCTTCGTGTGAAAATGCTGCGAAGGGAAACAGGGAAAAGGGTACGGCTGTATATAAGACAGAAAATACTGTATGAGCTAAAGAGTCAAATGGCCTGTCCTGTTTCCTGTAGAGCTCGATTATTATAACGGCAGTGAAAAGCGGGATACCAAGGAGAAGCCATTTTAAAGAGATAATGCCCGCAGCTGCCATTGTTGCGATAACATAAATAACAATACTGACAGCTATCCCGGGGAATACCTGTGCGCGTATACCCATATTTTTTATCATCACAAGATACTCGTACTGTGTTCCGGTCATAAGGACAAGCCCGGTAATAAAAAATGATACCGGATGAAGCCAGAAGCCTCCAAGTATGAACAGTACTATCCAAACTCCGGTTAAAGTCCTTCTGAAAAAATTATTCAAAGCTCCTGTGAATTATTCTGATCCTTAGGTTGCGTTTTTTTTACAGCTTTGGCAGGTGCCCGCATCTCAGTAACAGTTTTTTCATCAGCCTCTGTACCTGTCTTACTCTTCACCGAAGAAGCCGCAGCAGTTTTACCTGTACTGCGTTTTGGACGGACCTTCACCTTTTCCTCAACAGATTTGGGCTTTTTCTTTTTTTCTTCTGTTTCTCTCTGTTCCCTGAGCAGATCGGCTTTTCTCTTTCCGAATATCCTTTCGAGATCCTCGGTAAATATAACCTCTCTTTCCAGCAGTAGCTCAGCCAGTTCACGCAATCCATTCATGTGGTTTCTCAGGACATCCTTTGCCCTTACATATGAATCCTCAATTATCTTCTTAACTTCAGAGTCGATTAGCTCAGCCGTCTTCTCACTGTAAGGTTTTGTAAAGCCATAGTCAGACTGCCCTGAAGAGTCGTAAAAGCTAACATTCCCTACTTTCTGACTCATTCCGAAGAAAGAGACCATTGCATAGGCCTGCTTTGTCACTTTCTCGAGGTCACTGAGTGCCCCGGTTGATATCTTGC
>DATFLA010000612.1:0-4722 GCA_035268305.1 Bacteroidales bacterium
ATCCTTTGTAAACCGAACTCATCAAGCAGGCTTTCGAGTCTTTCAACCTGTTCTTGTTTGGGAAACTTTGACATCTCAAGTACCGCCCTTATATTATCCTCAACCGACATATTTCTGAATACAGAAGCTTCCTGCGCAAGATAACCTATTCCACGCCTTGCTCTTTTATATACAGGGAGGTTTGTAATCTCTTCATCATCGAGAAATATCTTGCCTTCCCTGGGCTTTATAAGTCCCACTATCATATAAAAGGATGTTGTTTTGCCGGCACCGTTAGGTCCAAGTAAACCAACAATCTCTCCCTGTTCAACCTCAATCGATACATGGTTGACGACGGTTCTGTTGCGGTATTTCTTTACAAGGTTTTCAGTGTACAGTCTCATCCCCTTATCTATGAAGTTACTGTTTCTGTTTCATTGTCATCATCGTCATTGAAAAAGGCTTCACGTTCTCTCTCCTTTTGCTTCATAACCCTTCCTGAAATCATTATACTTACTTCGTAAAGCAGCAACAGAGGAATAGCCACTAGGGTCTGGGAGAAAACATCAGGAGGAGTTATAATGGCTGCAAGCACAAAGATAACTACAATGGCATGTTTCCTGTAACGTCGCAGAAGGGGAGGTGTAACAATGCCTACCTTTGTAAGGAAAAATGCGATTATTGGCAGTTCAAATACTAGCCCTGTGGCCAGACATATTGATGAAAGAGTTCCGATATATGATCTTATGTTTATCTGGTTGGTTACCTCGGGACTTACGGTATATGATGAAAGAAAATGTACAGAAAGTGGAGCAAGCATGTAGTATCCGAAAAGTACTCCGGTGAAAAACAATAATGATGCTGCACTGACAGCGCCTCTTGCATGTTTTGCTTCATTATCCTTGAGCGCCGGTTTGAAAAATTGCCAGAATTCCCACAAAATTACAGGGAATGCCAGTATGACGCCGGCAACCATCGATACAGCAATATGTGTTGTGAGCTGCCCCGACATCTTAATGCTTATTAGACTCAGCGGCTGCCTGTTGATACACAGTGCATCGTTATGAAGAAGAGTCTCTCCCAGTTTGCACAACATCCTGTTTGTCCAGAAACCCGGATTTTTTGGAGCAAGAATTACATTGTCGAAGATAAAACTCTTGAAGAGGAAGGCAACAACCATGAAAATCACAATAGCCAGAACGGAACGTATTATGTGCCACCTCAGTTCTTCAAGATGTTGGAGGAATGACATCTCCTTTTCTCCGCTCTTGCCTTTTTTCAAAAAATTAAACATTCAAATCCTGTATAAAATGGTTTATAAACAGCCTGTAAAGATGATAAATCTTCTGATGCAAAACAAAATTAATCTTTATCTGTTAAAAAAACTGTTAAGCGGAATTCTTACTGTGGCTGGGAAGTCGTTAAATATTTCTTAAATTAATATTAATAAAGTTTAACTTCGGCCTGAATTGTTAATTTTAGCTACTGGTGTAAATGGGCAAACACAATTGAAATAGAATACCTTTTTACAATTGATAAAAATTGTAATTAATATCATTATGCTCATTTATGATCAGGAAATTTATTAACTTTATTAAACTGTAAATCAAAATTATTTTGCAGGTTACTTTGATATTCTTTGGGAAGGCTTATGTTGAATGATAATACTATACATGATTATTTAAAGAAGTATTTTGGGTTTGATACTTTCAAAGGTAACCAGGAACAGATCATTAAGAATGTACTGGGGGGTAGGGATACTTTTGTACTGATGCCAACAGGCGGGGGCAAATCATTATGTTACCAGCTGCCTGCGGTAATGAAGGAGGGAACGGCTATAGTCATATCACCACTGATAGCGCTGATGAAAAACCAGGTTGATGCCATGCGTAATTTCAGCACTGATGATGATGTCGCTCATTTTCTTAACTCGTCGCTAACAAAGACAGAGATTGCCCGGGTGAAGAATGATGTGATGTCGGGGAAGGCCAAACTGCTTTATGTAGCGCCTGAATCGCTTACAAAGGAGGATAATATTGAATTCCTTAAAAATATAAACATTTCATTTTATGCAATAGATGAAGCTCATTGTATTTCCGAATGGGGCCATGATTTCCGGCCGGAATACAGGCGTATCCGACCGATAATTGACACCATAGGACGATCACCCATTATAGCACTAACAGCGACAGCAACCCCGAAAGTGCAACACGATATTCAGAAGAACCTTGGCATACTTGAAGCTGATATTTATAAATCTTCTTTTAACAGGCCCAACCTGTATTACGAGGTAAGATCGAAACAGGATGTCTCAAAGGAGATCATAAAGTATATAAAGAATAACTCAGGGAAATCAGGTATTATATATTGCCTGAGTCGTAAAAAAGTTGAAGAACTGGCGGAATTGCTTAAGGTAAACGGCATAAAGGCTCTTCCCTATCATGCTGGTATGGATTCCGCAACGCGTACATCCAACCAGGATAAATTCCTGATGGAAGAAGTTGATGTTATCGTTGCTACAATAGCTTTCGGTATGGGCATTGATAAACCGGATGTAAGGTTCGTGATACATTACGATATACCAAAGAGCCTGGAAGGGTATTACCAGGAGACAGGTCGTGCCGGTCGCGACGGAGGAGAAGGGAACTGTATTGCTTATTACAGCTACAGCGATATTCAGAAACTTGAAAAATTCATGCAGGGGAAACCGATTGCTGAACAGGAGATAGGCAAACAGTTACTTCTTGAGACCGTCTCCTATGCAGAATCGTCGGTTTGCCGAAGGAAGCTGCTGCTTCATTACTTCGGCGAGGAATATCCGAAAGAAAATTGTGAAGCCTGCGATAACTGTCTGCACCCAAAAGCACAGTTTGAAGGTAATGAGTCCGTTGTCAGCGTGCTTGAGACTATCCTTGCTGTCAAGGAAAAATTCAAGGCTGATCATATAGCCAATATACTTTCCGGAAAGGTCACTTCGGCAATTAAGTCATACAAGCATCATAAACTGGAATTTTTCGGGATGGGAGAGGATAAAGATCCGAAATTCTGGAATATGGTGATACGACAGGCTCTGATAGCCAAACTGCTGTCGAAGGACATTGAGAACTACGGTCTGTTGAAAGTAACACAGAAAGGTCTTGAATTTCTCGATAAGCCAACTTCATTTATGCTGGCTGAAGACCACGATTATGCCGATACGTCCGAGGAAGAAAATGCCTTCGGGGCCAGGACTGCTGCCGTTGATGAGGAACTGTTCAGTATCCTGAAAGATCTGCGCAAGAAGATATCAAAGATTAAGGATGTACCTCCTTTCGTGATTTTTCAGGATCCTTCACTTGAGGATATGGCAATACAATACCCGATAAGCATCGACGAACTTCAGAATATTTCAGGTGTGGGTGCCGGCAAGGCACAGCGTTACGGAAAAGAGTTTGTTGAGATAATAAAGAAATACGTTGAGGAGAAGGAGATTATTCGTCCGCTCGACATGGTTGTTAAATCCGTGGTAAACAAGTCGGGTCTGAAGGTTTATATCATTCAAAGCATCGACATGCAAAGGCCGCTTGAAGATATAGCCGAGGCAAAAGGTCTTGAGATGGGGGAAATCATCACAGAGATAGAGGCTATTGTCAACTCCGGAACAAGGATAAACCTCGATTATTACATCAACAATACTATCGACGAGGAGCGTCAGCAGGATATATATGCTTATTTCAGAGAGGAAGCCGAATCGGATTCACTCGAAGAAGCCATCAATGAGCTTGGCAATGAGTTTGAAGAAGAGGAGATAAGGCTTATGAGGATCAAGTTCCTTTCGGAGATGGGTAACTAGAAGCTACGGTAATTACCTTTCCTGATAGCGGACGCTGTAACCACTGAAACATAAAAGGGATATAAAAGCTGGACGGGAATAAACCATTTCATCAGGCCAGGGAACCCGTATCTTGTCGTGGTGTTTCTCAATATAAGGTAATCAGGCAGTGATTTTGCAAGATACAGCACAACTGACACGGGAATAAAAGCGCTGCTGAAGAAAGAGGCTGCTAATGCAAAAAGGATCGCAATAAGTGGCAGGAATGTCACCACACCAAGCATAATTGTCTGAGAATCATTAAAAACCCTGCTCTTGGCCAGCCATCTCCCTCTTTGTTTAATAAATTCTCTTAACGATAAAGACGGTGCCGTAGTTACCATTGCGTCAGATGACTCAAGCCATACAATTGCAGATCCCTTTTTCTTTTTAAGGCTGTGAAGCAGGAAGATATCATCTCCTGACGGTATCTCAGGATGCAGGTTGCCTGCATTGCTGTAATAGACATTCCTTGTAAAAGCCATATTCGCCCCGTTGCACATTGTTGCTCTCCCTGAAATGGCAGTACCTGCCGTTACCCCCTGCAGAGCCAGGAATTCAAGCTCCTGGAACCTGCTGAAGAATCCTTTTCCTGATGATATACTTACTGGTCCTATAATGAGATCAGGCATTCCCTGTGTAAAACAGTCTGCAATTGTACTTATCCACTTCATGCCTGTCCGGCAATCAGCATCTGTTGTTATGATAAGATCCGATGAAACAAGGTCGATGCCTGAACGCAGGGCGTCTTTCTTACCTGTACCTCTGTTTTTAATTACTCTGTAATTTTTTATACGGGTTTCTGATAAAGCAGTGTTATAAGTGTTGTCTGTAGAATTATCATCAATAACAATAACTTCGAAATAACGGGCGGGATAATCCTGAACGGCAAG
>DATFLA010000613.1:0-3553 GCA_035268305.1 Bacteroidales bacterium
TTTTGTTTCAGGTAAGGATCTCCGTTTTCATCACTGCCCAGAGTCAGTATTTGAGTCTGTGGAATGGGATAATACATCATATGCTGATCAAATGGAGATGATGAAGCAAATTTGCTAAGATATTCTTTCTCATGATTAACATAGAAGTCTATCTCAGTCTTTGCTATATTATAACCCCATCGTTGAAGATCAAAAAAGCGATGACCTTCCATCCCGAATTCCAGTTTGTTTTCGAACCTGATTGCCTTGAGGGCTTTTTCCTTGCTGTCGAAATAACTTGCCGGATATAATCCTACTGAGTAATTTGCAGCCGGTACTCCTTCATACATAACGACTTCATTTGCTGCCCTGGCCCGTAACATATTAACATATTCCCTGGCTTCGGTGTACCTGTCTGTTTCAGCCAATGCTTCAGCATACCATAGTAATACGTCTGAAAATCTTATCAGGTTCCAGTTAAGGGCAGATCCTCTTGTAACATAAAAGGCGTCGGATTTTTTATGCAGGTTTTTCTTTGGCATAAAAGGTCCGCCGTTAGACGGATTCCTGTCCCAGTCAGCTTTTGGCATGCCCCAGTCGTAGAACGGTATACCACGGCGTATTACCGTCCAGTCGAGCCGTGGATCAACAGGTATTGTCCTGTCTGCATCATTGGCATCGGAAGCTCCTTCAATATCGCATCCCGGGATAATGTTGTCCATATACGAACCATCCAGCATTGGCAGTCCGTTTGGATCTACCTGGAATGAGTTAACAAGGCAATAAGATGGCTGGCAAAAGCCCCATCCTGCTCCATACATTGCACTTCCGTAAAGGGATACACGTTGCATACCGATATTAGCATTTGACTGATTAGCATCAGTGGAATGCTGAATAGCGAAAATCGATTCACTGCTGTTTTCAGTTGAGATATTGAAATTATCGCTGTAATTTTCATTCAGCGCATACTTCTCACCTTTGGAAGTCATTCCGTTATCTATAATATCCTTCAATAAGGGAACTGCTTCTGTAAATTTACTTTCAAATAAATAAACTTTGGCAAGCAACGCTTTGGCGGCCCATTTATTAGCTCTTCCAACGGCATCCTGAACATCGGGAAGTAATCCTATTGCATCTTCCAGGTCGGTTTCGATATACGGCAGAATCTCAACATCGTTTTTTACCTTTGGATTGTTTTGCGAAGCTTCAATTTCGTCATCAATATACGGGACCTTATTAAAAACTCTGCGTTGTTCAAAATAATAAAGTGCGCGCATAAATTTCATTTCTCCCAGGCGCTTGGATTTGAGTGAGTTGCTTATGTCTTCTGTCGAGTTTATGAGGTTAATGGCATTGTTAATACGTTTAATTGCCAGTGTATTTAAAACCCATTTCCAGTTAACACTTGCGTTTGTTGTAAGGACCTGGTATTGTTCAAATTCATTTAAAGACAAAGGCATCCCATCGCCGGGATCGCTTCCTTTGTTGCAATCTCCTCCCGGCATAGAACTCAGTATCCAGTCGTTTAAGGCGCCACCTTCAGCTCTTCCGTCACCTTCAGTCATTGAAGCATAAGCAGCGGTAACAAGTAATTCGACACCTGTTTCATTCTGAAGTGCCTTTTTGTCAATGCTGCCCTGTGGATCAATATCAAGATATTTATCGCATGATGCCATGAATATGGCAAATGCAACTATTACTGTAATTATTGATAATTTATTTTTCATTTTGCTCAGATTTTTGGTTTTTTATATCCTAATAATCAGAAAGAAACATTTATTCCGAACAGGAATTGTTTCGATACCGGCCAGTGGAAGAAGTCGACTCCTTTTGTTAAGTCGCCACTGTCGCCCATCACCTGATTTGTAACATCCGGATCAAGTCCTGAATACTTTGTAAAAGTAAACAGGTTTGTTGCCTGCACATATAAACGCAGTTTATCAATCCCTACCCTGGATATTATGCTTTTAGGAAATGTATAGCCTAAGCTTAATAATTGCATTCTGAGAAATGAACCATCCTCAATATAATATGAATTAGGATTTTTATTCGATATGGCATCCTGATAATCCAATATAGGCAGAATTGCATTTGTTTTACCGGGCTCCCACGACTTATCACGCATAGTTGTTGATCTGTTTCCTTCGTATGACCAGAAATCAGTCCACCATTTGGCATAATTGAAGATATCATTACCTGCTGAGAAATAGAACGAGGTGCTTAAATCGAAATTCTGGTATTTCACACCCAGGTTAAGACTTCCAGTAAAATCAGGATGCGGGCTACCTATTACTTTCTGATCATCAGCATTGATTAATCCGTCTCCGTTTACATCTTCATATTTCCATTTTCCAACCCAAAGTTGTGGATCAAGTGCTGCGTCGCTGGTGACTCCCAGGGGTAATACTGTTAATCCCTGGCGTGATCCTGTCGTTCCTGTATATGCTAAGACATCCTGTTCACTCTCGTAAAATCCAATAATGTTATAACCGTAAAAAACTGAGATAGGGCGACCGAGTTCAGTCATTGTAAGGTATCCTAGACGACTGTCTCCTCCTCCCCAGAACCGTGTGCCTTCAGCCTGGTTTAACTTAACAACCTCATTTTTATAGGTTGATAATGTAAGACCGATGTTGTAATCAAATTTACCGATAGAGTTCCTGTGATTCAGGGTGAAATCCCATCCCTTGTTTCTCATCTTACCTAAATTGACATAAGGAGCTGTTGCCTCGCCTGCCAGGGCAGAATAACTGTCTAGGACAAGCATATCGGATGTGTTCTTGATATAATATTCAATACTTCCATCCAATACTCTGTCGAAAATTGTAAAATCCACTCCATAGTTTAACATCTGGGTGCTTTCCCACTTTGTTTCGGAGTTACCGTATGTCATCAGCATATAGCCCTGTATAGCACTTCCCTGTGTTGCATAGAAATCATAGTTGGTATGTCCGGGATCAGTGCCATACTCTGTTGCCCAGTTATTTGCCCTTGGAATTTCTGAATTACCTGTTACCCCATAGCCTGCTCTGAGCTTAAGATCGGTAATCCAGGAAATATCCTTCATGAAATTCTCATTTGAAATTCGCCATCCCAGTGACAGAGCCGGGAAAATTCCATAGCGATCTGACTTGGCAAAACGTGAAGAACCATCACGCCGGACAGTCCCTGTAACAAGGTAACGGTTATCAAATACATAATCCACCCGGCCGAAGATACCAAACATAGCAACCCTTCCGTTCCATGAAGATGTATTATCCATGTTCTCTCTTTCTCCGTTTGCCAGGGTCCATGTGTCAACATTATCTTCAAAGAGGTAATTTCTCCGTGATGCACTCATGCTGCGACCTAATCCACTGTGTATATATTCGCTACCCAGCAGAAAATTAAAATCATGCTTTATGTTTATTGTCTTGGCATAGCTCAGTGTATTGGTCCATTGATAACTTAAATTCATGGATGAGCCTTCAGTCAGTGTATTATACGTTAGACCTTCAGCCTGTTCCGGTGCTTTTTTTGTCATATTAAAATAATAGGATCTTCCGTTATCCAGACCGAAAGTGGATTTGAATTT
>DATFLA010000614.1:0-4549 GCA_035268305.1 Bacteroidales bacterium
AGGTATCATGCCATAAATAAGAAAGCATTTGAAGATTTCGGGATAGCGTTCGACATATATTCACGAACATCAGGCAGGGTCCATTATGAAACAGCTTCGGAGTTTTTCCGTACACTTTATGATAAGGGGGAATTTGTGGAAAAGACCTCGGAACAGTATTTTGACGAAGAAGCCGGCTGCTTCCTTGCCGACAGGTATATTACCGGAACATGTCCACACTGCGGCAATGAAAACGCATATGGCGACCAATGCGAGAAATGCGGTACCTCACTCAGTCCCACAGAACTTATCAATCCTCAGTCGACAGTAAGTGGCAGCAAACCTGTCCTGAAAGAAACACGTCACTGGTATCTCCCTCTCGATAAATATGAACCCTGGCTCAAACAATGGATACTGGAGGAACATAAGGAATGGAAAACAAATGTCTACGGCCAGTGTAAGTCGTGGATAGATCAGGGTCTCCAGCCAAGGGCTGTAAGCCGCGACCTTGACTGGGGCGTTCCGGTACCGGTTGAAGGTGCAGATGGCAAAGTCCTTTATGTCTGGTTTGATGCTCCTATCGGTTATATATCGGCCACAAAAGAACTTACACCCGACTGGGAAAAATACTGGAAAGACAAGGATACAAGGATGATACATTTCATCGGGAAAGACAATATTGTATTCCATTGCATCATTTTCCCTTCGATGTTAAGGGCAGAAGGAAGCTTTATCCTTCCCGACAATGTCCCTGCAAATGAATTTCTGAACCTCGAAAATGATAAAATATCCACATCGAGGAACTGGGCTGTATGGCTCCATGAATATCTTGAAGAGTTTCCGGGGAAACAGGATGTACTCAGGTATTCGCTATGTGCCAGTGCACCCGAGACAAAAGACAACGACTTTACATGGAAGGATTTCCAGGCCAGGAACAATAATGAACTGGTGGCTATACTGGGCAACTTTGTAAACAGGGCACTCGTTCTGACAAATAAGTACTATGATGGCCGTGTGCCTGAGCGGGGAACCATCGATGAGAATGATGAGACTGTATTAAAAGAGATTTCACGTATCAGGGAAAATGTTGAAGCCAGCCTTGAGGCATTCAGGTTCAGGGAAGCTCTTAAGGAAGCCATGAATCTTGCAAGGCTGGGTAATAAATACCTTGCCGATGCCGAACCATGGAAGGTTATCAGGACAGATCCTGAAAGGGTAAGGACAATCATGAATATAGCGCTGCAGATAACCGCAAACCTTACAATTGTCTGCGAACCTTTCCTGCCCTTCTCTATGGAGAAGCTGGGAAAAATGATCAACTTCAGAGAGATGAGCTGGATAAATGCAGGAAGAACAGACCTGCTGGCTCCCGGTCATGTTATAAACCAGGCCGAACTGCTCTTTGATAAAATCGAGGACGAGGTTATCGAAAAACAGGTGAACAAGCTGCTCGAGACAAAAAAAGCTAATGAGTCATCATCGCCAAAGGCAGCCCCGGCAAAAGAGATGATAAATTTTGATCACTTCTCAAAGGTCGATATCAGGACTGCTACAATACTTGAAGCAGAGAAGGTACCAAAGACAACAAAACTCCTTAAACTAACTATTGATACCGGTATTGATATCCGTACCATAGTATCGGGTATTGCGGAATATTACGACCCGGCAAAAATCAAAGGTCGCCAGATCTCCATAATAGCCAACCTGGAACCCAGGAAAATAAGGGGTATTGAATCAAAGGGAATGATACTGATGGCTGAGGACAATAACGGGAACCTTGTGATGGTTTCTCCGACCGATAAAGTAAGTAACGGGAGTATGATAAAATAAGACTTCTCTCCGGGCCACAGGTAAATGGTTGCCCGGAAATCAGGTTAAGAATACAAAATAGATTATTGTTTCCTCCGTGAGACCCAGGTTCCCGGAAATTTCTCAGCTATACTGTCTTTCCTGTGCAGCGCTGTTGCCTGGTCTGTGCAACTCATGGCACATACCCTGTAAAAACCGTTTGAAGCATGTATTATTTCAGGTGCAAAGCCTTCGTCCTTCAGCATATTAACCTGGTTAACAGCATTCTCCTCTGATTTAAAGCTGCCCGTTATTATAAAATAACCTGGTGTTGATGCATTATTAACAACTTTTACCGGAGCTGGTTCAGGTAACGTGACAGCAGGTGTCTCAGCTGAAATTTCAGTCCTGCCCTCCTCTGATGCAGTCAGTGTTGCCGTGGTGCCTTCATCAACAGCCTTCCTGTTATGCTCAAACTCTTTGGTGACAAGAGGATTCATGTCGGAAGTCTGCACCTTCGACTTAAAAAGATCTGTCTTAAGCGGTACAGCAAGAACAGCTGTAAGAAGCGGAATAATGACTGCAGCTCTCCATAATACTTTCCTGCGGTGAGCCTTACGGATCGGATCGGGATTTATATGACGGGTAATACTTTTCCTCACATCATAACCCTCCAGGGGCATACACTGAAACGATTCAAGACCGTAAGAATCAAGATGGTAATTAACTGAAATGTCGGGTTCAAACTGGATATTACCTTCATGATTATTAACGAAACTGCCTATCTTATCGAATGTTATCTTTTCCCCTTTTTCAAGTTTCCTTTTAACCCCGGCAACAAATTCATCCACGAGGTTCCTGGCATCTCCGTAAGCTATCCCGGCAACACCCGAAATCTTACCCACCAGGAGCCCGTCATTATGATTCAGGTTCCTGTTAAAGGATATACGTTTCACAGGGGGATAGAAAGAACCGGCAGATTTATCAATCTGTGCAGGAGTATAATTGCCGATAAACCCTCCGAACCCCGGTACTATAACGCAATCGTGTCCGAATAACAATTCCCTAATGAAAGCAGTAATATCCAATTTTAATGTGTTTTGCTGTCATACAAATTTAGAAAAAAAATCTTATCCGGCTACCTTCAAATTAACTTAAATAATTTATAATCCCTGTATGAACTGTCATGATCTTTATGTTTCAGGACTTTGGGGTCCTTCGTCAAAATTGGGGATTCTTTACTTTAACCCGGTTATTAATAAATAATTTAATATCAATAAAATAATACCTTATGTTCTCTGGTAATGACAGGCATGCTTTATATCATTAAAGCAATGACAAACTGTTACTTAAGTTGATAAACTACTATTTGAGATGCTATTTTTAAAAATTCCAGAATTCGAAAAATATGAAAATGTTAACAAAATATATGCTTCCATCAGATCTCCTCGATCAAGATGTCTTTCCTGTGGGAAATACAGCAACCGGATAAAGGGCATTAATAACTTGAAAGATGGAGTTCTTCACGTCTTCCTGGAGCTTATCAGGCTGTTTGAATTGCTTTATCAGTTCAGCATTTTTTAACGGGTCGTTCCTTTCTGTCAGATTTATTTGAATTTACCTGATAAGAATATAGTAATCAAATGCCTGATGGTATTTTCGTCCCGTAGGTACATAATACCTGTAGCTGAATGAATAATATCATGCCAGTAAAGTGCCGTCAGGTACGTTATAATCAACATCCACGGTAGTAAAAAGGAATCTGTCCGGGGATACACCAGCATCTGATGCATTGGTGGCAATTCCGGTTTTTAATCACCCATTAAGTTAAGGTGTAAAAAGTTATGTCTGTTAAAAATATTATCTTCGTATACTGAAAATACTACATCCTATGAGAGAAATCCAGATGGTGGATCTAAGGGCTCAATACGACAGGCTGAGCTCAGAAATTGACCCGGCAATAAAATCGGTTCTTCATTCCACGGCATTTATTAAGGGTCCCGAAGTAAAGCTCTTTGAAGATGAGTTACGGGATTATATGAATGTTAACCATGTTGTATCGTGTGCCAACGGAACAGATGCCCTTTATCTTGCCATGATAACTCTCGGTTTAAAGCCTGGTGATGAAATTATTACAACCAATTTTACCTTTATCGCCACTGTTGAAGTTGTTGCCCTTCTCGGTCTGAAACTTGTTTTAACGGATCCTGATCCAGGTACATTTAATATATCGGTGGAGAATGTCCGTAAAGCCATTACCCCGAAGACGAGGGCCATAGTGCCTGTCCATCTTTTCGGCCAGTGTGCTGATATGGAAAGCCTGGCAGCACTCGCCCGTGAACATAACCTTTTCATCATCGAAGATGCCGCACAGGCCACTGGTACAGATTATTTCTTTAAAGACGGAGCAAGAGCTAAAGCCGGTACAATAGGAGATATCGGCACCACTTCCTTCTTCCCGTCAAAAAACCTTGGCTGTTACGGCGATGGCGGAGCTGTTTATACAAATAATGAAGAATATGCCATGAAGATAAGAAGCATTGCAAACCATGGTATGAAAGTGAGATATCACTACGATGATATTGGCATCAACTCAAGGCTTGATACCATACAGGCTGCAATACTCAGGGTGAAACTAAAGTACCTCGCCGGTTTTAACAGGGCCAGGCAGGATGTAGCTGACTTTTACGACAGGGCCCTTGCAGGATGTAAACAAGTCATTACACCTTTAAGGTCAGGCTTTTCATCCCATATTTTTCACCAGTATACTCTTAAAATTAAA
>DATFLA010000615.1:0-5294 GCA_035268305.1 Bacteroidales bacterium
CAGACAGCTTCCTATTTTATCTGATTTATTTCCATTAACCAGGTTCCCTGTGTTTATTACTATCAAGTCTTCATTCTCGCTAACTGTTACTGAGGGTTGGAATTTATCGTATCCTGACTCACAGGAAGCTGAGTGGTTTAAAATATTTTCGAGACATTCCACGAGTACAGAATAGACTCTTTTACCTGTTATCTTCTGAAGATCCTGGTATTCTCCGGATTCCCTGAACTGAACTAATAATGCGTCAATTTGTTTGTAGTCTAGAGGTCCGGTATATGAAAAGTAAATATTCGGGCTGCCCATTTTTACTTTTTAATTATATCTCAGAGTGTATTTTATTTATTAAATTGAATAACATTAAACAAAGATAATGTTTTTCGATAGTTGTGTTGAAGTTCTTCTGTACTATTTTCTAATATCAAGATTAATTAAAGCTCTATGAGTGAGACTATTTTAAAAGCTCTTATGAAGCTCTTTGCACTGATTGGCGACTTTCATGATGATGATGTCACTTCAGGCAGGGAGAGGGATCTTGTAAGAACGTTTCTCTCACGTCAACTAAACAATGAACTTGTCAAAAGGT
The DNA here is from genome assembly GCA_035268305.1 of Bacteroidales bacterium. Classification (GTDB taxonomy): domain Bacteria; phylum Bacteroidota; class Bacteroidia; order Bacteroidales; family VadinHA17; genus LD21. The sequence goes on from DATFLA010000615.1 coordinate 584, forward strand.
TTATGTCGCTGTATGAAGAGTACCTCGGCATGTACAAGTCAGAGAGCATTAAAAAAGGTACTGTAAGGGAGAAAAAGCGTATTTCACTTAACTCGATGAGAATACTCGGTATCTGTGAACAGATAAATGAAGAGCTGGAACAGAAACAGAAACTGTATGTACTTATTCAGCTTCTTGATTATATTTCACTGGGAGAGAAGATTACGGATAACGAGATTGAGTTCCTTGATACAGTTGCGATGTCTTTTTATGTTCCTGATGATGAGTATTTTGATATAAGAAGCTTTGTGTTAAATGATTTGCCTGCTATTAAGAATACTGGAAGCCTTCTTATAATAGATAATAAGGAAAAGTCTTTTGAGGGAACCAGACACCTCACTGACAATATACCCGGTCAGGTACAAATAATGCATGTGTCTTTTACCAATACATATATCCTGAGGTATTATGGCAACGAGGATCTCTCACTGAACGGGCAGATCATGGATTATAGCAGGACTTATATTTTCGACCATGGTTCCGTGATAAGGGGACATGGCATTAATGCCATCTACTATACAGAAGTTGTCAGTCTGATAAACGATACAAGTTATGACAAAAAAGTGATTCTAAGTGCATTGAATGTTTCCTTCAGGTTCAGGCGGAGCAGTAATGGGATACATAATATGAATTTCAACGAGGAGTCGGGTCAGCTGGTAGGTATATTGGGCGGAAGCGGTGTCGGGAAATCAACAACCCTGAGTATCCTTAACGGAACACTTAAACCGCAGGAGGGTGATATTCTTATAAACGGGTATAACCTTTATGATGAAAAAGACAGGGAAGAACTGAAGGGGGTTATTGGCTATGTGCCTCAGGATGATCTCCTTATTGAGGAGCTTACGGTTTTTCAGAATCTGTTGTTCAATGCAAGGATGTGCCTGGGCAACCTAAGCGAAGAGGAACTTCATGAAGCAGTTAACCAGGTGCTTAATGATCTCGATCTTTATGAGATACGATCGCTGAGAGTGGGGAGCCCCTTGAAAAAAGTTATTAGCGGTGGTCAGCGTAAAAGGCTTAATATTGCTCTCGAACTGATACGTGAACCTACCATACTCTTTGTCGATGAACCTACTTCCGGCCTTTCAAGCACCGATTCGGAACTTGTTATGAACCTGCTCAAGGAGCAGACATACAAGGGTAAACTTGTGATAGTTAATATCCATCAGCCCGGATCAGATATATATAAGATGTTTGACAGGATAATGATAATTGACAGGGGCGGATACCAGGTGTTCTATGGTAATCCTTCGGAAGCCATTGTCTATTTCAAAACAACTGCTAACCTGGCAGATCCTTATGAGGACCAGTGTTCAAAATGCGGTAATATAAATACCGAGCAGATACTGCAGATCCTTGAAGCCAGGGTTGTTGATGAGCATGGAAAGGCTACCCGCACAAGGAAGATATCACCCGAAGAATGGGCCGACAGATTCAGGCAGTACTTTTCGGGTAAGGCAAATGCATCATTACGGGAAAAGAAAGAGTTGCCAGCTAACAATTATAGTATTCCGGGTCTGTGGAGACAGTCGGTGATTTATTTTACAAGGGATTTTCTCTCCAAGCTGGCAAACAGGCAATATATGGTTATAACAATGCTTGGGCCACCATTACTGGCACTACTCCTTTCGTGGTTCACCAGGTCATCGTCGGGCGATACGTATATTTTCAGAGATAATGATAATATTCCCGTATACCTGTTTATGTGTGTCATCACTTCCCTCTTCTTCGGGCTCATAATAAGTTCAGAAGAGATTGTAAAGGACAGGAAAATCCTTAAGCGTGAGTCCTTTCTTAACCTCAGTTGGTTCAGTTATCTTAACTCAAAGGTTATAATGATGTTCCTTATCTCAGCAGTACAGGCGATCCTTTTTACCCTGGTAGGGAACTATATACTTGAAATAAAGGGGATGACTGCAATATACTGGTTTGTGCTTTTTTCCACGTCGTGTTTTGCCAATATGCTTGGCCTTAATATATCGTCGGCTTTTAATTCGGTGATAACTATTTATATCCTGATACCCTTTATCATCATACCGCAACTGCTTTTCAGCGGTGTAATGGTTAAATTTGACAAGCTTCACCTGCCGGATGGAGCCAGCCGGGAATATACTCCTGTTATTGGTGACCTGATGGCAGCAAGATGGTCGTATGAGGCTCTTGCAGTGGCACAGTTCCGGGGAAACAGGTATGAACGTAATTTTTTCCACAGCGAGATGGAAGAAACAATGCCGGCTTATTATGCTTCTTTTCTTATCGATAAGCTTGAGAAAGATCTTAATGCTTCATTTGTTTATCTCGACAGTGTCTCTTACAGGAATGATGTGAACAGTAAACTTGGAAGGCTGGATACATATATCACAAGACTGTCGGATGAGGCAGGCATAGTACCAGGAGGCTGGAAGGATAATCTTACCTTAACCGGGCTGGATGATATTACAAGGAGGGAGGCACGTGCATATCTCGATTCACTGAAACATATTTTTATGAGAAGCAGGAATACGGTTATGGCTGCTAAAAGCTATATCAGTGATTCACTGGAGAGAGCCATCGGAAAACAGGCTGTTGTTACAATGCGTGATAATTATGAAAACAAGGCACTGACAGACTTTGTCCTTTACCGCGATAACATACATAAAATTGATGATCTCAACGGTCGCATAATTCCGATGTATAACCCTGGTCTTATGAAAGCGACATCTCCTTATGGGCGGGCTCATTTTTATGCCCCTGTTAAAAAGCTGGGGAATATTGAGATTGATACCTACACATTCAATATGATAGTGATCTGGATCCTTTCAGCCTTGCTGTATACGGCATTGTATTTCATGATACTTAAAAAGCTGCTAGGATTTTCAGGAAGCCTGAGGATGCCGAAAAGCGATTAGTAAACGGAAGATGTGAGGGAAAAAGTTAAACAATCATTCCTGCAGCCATGCAGCTACTGTTTCAGGACTTAAACCCGGCAAATCAAGTTTGTTCTTCTTTTTATATCCGTTAAGATCATTTGCAAGTTTTCCCGGTTTTTCGACAGCTTTTAGTTTCTCTACAGAATCAAAACCAAGTGCTGTAAGCGGATCGATCCACTCTTCAGGGATGCCCGATTCAATGAATTCTTTCCTGAATCTTTCGCTTTTGGGCTTTTGTCTTTCTGCCGGTTTCATCTGGGGGAAGAACAGAACATCCTGTATGGAACTCTGGTTTGTAAGCAGCATTGTGAGCCTGTCAATACCCATCCCCATGCCGGATGTGGGAGGCATGCCGTATTCCAGTGCCCTTACAAAGTCCTGGTCGATGAACATCGCTTCATCATCTCCTTTTTCCGAAAGACGCAGCTGTTCCTGAAACCTTTTCATCTGGTCAACCGGATCATTGAGCTCAGAGTAGGCGTTGGCTATCTCTTTGCAGTTAATAAATAATTCAAACCTCTCTGTTAACCCGGGTTTACTCCTGTGCATCTTGGTAAGCGGGGATGTTTCGGTTGGATAATCTATGATGAAAGTGGGCTGGACAAGACTATGTTCGCATTTTTCACTGAAGATGGCATCAATAAGCTTACCTTTTCCCATTGTCTTGTCATGTGGTACATCAAGATCGTCGCAAACCCTAATTAACTCTTCCTCCGTCATGCCAGAAATATCGGTTCCGGTATTCTCCTTAATAGAATCGAGCATGCTTATTCTTTTATATGGAGGTTCCAGGTTGATAACTTTGTCGCCGTAGACTATCTCTGTCTTCCCGTGAAGATCAAGAGCCGCTTTTTTGATAATCTCCTCTGTAAAGGACATCATCCAGTTATAGTCCTTGTAGGCAATATAAATCTCCATAACAGTAAATTCCGGGTTATGAGTGCGGTCCATTCCCTCGTTACGGAAATCCTTTGCAAATTCATATACACCTTCATATCCTCCCACTATAAGCCGCTTAAGATACAGCTCATTGGCAATCCTGAGGTACAACGGAATATCGAGTGCATTATGGTGTGTAATGAACGGTCTTGCTGTGGCGCCACCGGGTATGGGCTGTAAAATAGGTGTTTCAACCTCAAGATATCCTCTTGAGTTGAACAGTTCACGCATCGATTGAATTATCTGAGTTCTTTTCCTGAATACATCCCTTACCTGAGGGTTAATTATAAGATCCACATATCGTTGCCTGTATCTCATTTCGGGATCGGTAACGGCATCATACTGAACACCGTCTTTTTCCTTTACTACCGGGAGGGGGCGCAGTGATTTACCAAGGACTGTAAATGCCTTTACATGTACAGTTATCTCTCCCATCTGGGTAATAAAAACATATCCCTTAACACCTATTATATCGCCTATATCAAGCAGTCTTTTAAACACAGTGTTATACATAGTCTTATCCTCACCGGGGCAGACATCGTCCCTGCGGATGTATATCTGTATCCTGCCTGAAGAATCCATAAGTTCGGCAAATGAAGCATTGCCCATAATACGCCTGCTCATTATACGTCCTGCCAGGCACACATTCTGGAAATTGTCCTTTTCGGCGGAGTAGTTTTCGTGAATTTCCTTTGCGAAGACATTGGTCTTATATTCAGCAGCAGGATATGGCTCAATACCAATCTTCCTCAGTTCTTCCAGAGAAGCTCTTCTTATCTGTTCCTGTTCACTTAAATTCGTTGTGCTCATGGCTGGTCAAAATT
>DATFLA010000616.1:0-2755 GCA_035268305.1 Bacteroidales bacterium
AATCGTCGAAAACTCTGGTTCAGTGATCGGCAAGGAGTATATTTAAAGACTAAAACCGGTACAACAATATAACACGTTATCGACCCGGGAACGAATAATATAAATCAAAATAAACCAGTAATTATGAAAAAATTATCTGACATTGGATTAATAGGGCTGGCTGTTATGGGTGAGAACCTTGTTCTTAACATGGAGAGCAAAGGCTTCCAGGTATCCGTATTTAACAGGCATACGACCAAAGTTGACAACTTCATTGCAGGAAGGGCAAAAGGCAAAAATATTGTCGGTACACATTCGATAGAGGAACTCATCGCTTCCCTGGAAAGACCAAGGAAAGTAATGATGATGATCAAGGCAGGTGAGGCAGTTGACGAAATGATAGAAACTCTCCTTCCCCTCCTGGAGCCTGGTGATATTATCATAGACGGTGGTAACACCCATTATCCCGACACCAACAGGCGTACAACTTATGTTGAAGGTAAAGGTATGCTTTATATAGGTACAGGTGTCTCAGGCGGTGAAGAAGGGGCACTTCTTGGTCCGTCAATTATGCCGGGTGGTTCAAAAGAGGCCTGGCCACTTGTGAAACCAGTTTTCCAGGCTATTGCCGCCAGGGTGGAAGACGGCTCACCATGCTGCGACTGGGTAGGAGAAAACGGGGCCGGTCATTTTGTTAAAATGGTACACAATGGCATAGAATATGGTGATATGCAGCTAATTACTGAAGCATACCAGATAATGCGCGACCTGCTGCAGATGGATGCAGATGAGATACACAGCGTATTCAGTGAATGGAACAAGGGAGAGCTGGACAGCTATCTAATAGAGATAACAAGCGATATAATGGCTTATAAAGACACTGACGGCAAGCCACTTGTCGACAAAATTCTGGACACAGCCGGTCAGAAAGGAACAGGAAAATGGACAGGTATAGCTGCACTCGATCTGGGAATACCTCTAACCCTTATTGGAGAAGCTGTCTTTTCAAGATGTCTCTCGTCAATGAAGGAGGAAAGAGTAGCGGCATCGAAGATACTCAGCGGTCCCCCTGTTGACTTTAAAGGTCATCGCGATAAATTTCTCAACGATCTGCAAGATGCTGTTTATGCCTCCAAGATTGTTTCATATACACAGGGCTATGCATTGATGATGGCTGCAGCACAGGAATACGGATGGAAGCTGAATTACGGAGGAATTGCTCTTATGTGGAGAGGAGGATGCATAATAAGATCTGCTTTTCTCGGAAAGATAAAAGCGGCATTTGACAATAATCCTATCCTCACTAACCTTCTTCTTGATCCATTTTTCAGGGACACGATGGAGAAAGTACAGGAAGGCTGGAGAATAATTGTTGCAACAGCAGCAATAAAAGGCATTCCTGTTCCTGCGATTTCATCTGCACTCGGATATTACGACGGCTATCGCTGTGAGAAGCTGCCTGCTAACCTGCTACAGGCACAACGTGACTATTTCGGAGCTCATACCTATGAGAGGATTGATAAGCCCAGAGGAGAGTTTTTTCACACCAACTGGACGGGAAGAGGGGGAACTACAGCTTCAACAACATATAATGTTTAACCCTAATCCAATATTTTAACATGACTCTAAAACAAAAAACAGGAGCATACAGATGGACAGTCTGCGCGCTGATATTCTTCGCAACAACAGTAAATTATCTCGACAGGCAGGTAATCGGCATTCTTAAACCTGTCCTGGAAAGTGATCTCCATATTGGAGAAGCTGACTACGGATATATCATTACAGCATTTCAATTATTCTATGCCTTCGGCATGCTCCTTGCAGGCCGGCTGATAGATAAATTCGGAACAAAAATAGGCTATGGCATCTCGGTACTATTATGGAGTATTGCCGCTATGGGCCATGCTCTTGCAAGAGGTGGTTTTGGTTTCGGTTTCTGGAGAGGACTTCTCGGATTAAGTGAATCAGGGAACTTCCCGGCTGCCATTAAAACTGTTGCGGAATGGTTTCCCAAAAAGGAAAGGGCTCTGGCGACAGGGATCTTCAATTCCGGGACCAATGTAGGTGCAATAATAGCTCCGCTTGCTGTTCCTGCCATAGTTGTTGCGTTCGGATGGCAGGCAGCCTTCATTATAACAGGTGCTCTTGGCTTTATATGGATCATATTATGGTTTATTTTCTACGAGATCCCTGAAAAACAAAAGAAACTTACCGGTGCAGAACTGCAGTATATAAAAAGTGATGTTGAAAAGGCTGAAGAAGATACCAGTCCTGTTTCATGGCTTACACTGCTTAAATTCAGGCAAACCTGGATTTTCTTTATAGGCAAGGGCCTCACTGATCCCATATGGTGGTTTTACCTGTTCTGGATACCCGGCTGGCTGGCTGAAGTCAGAGGAGCAGGACTTAATATTTCCTCCTTCGGACTTCCTCTCGTTGTAATCTATACCTCTACCACTGTTGGCAGTATTGCCGGAGGCTGGCTATCATCATTTATGATACGAAAAGGCTTGGAACCATATAAAGCCAGGAAATACACAATGCTTATCTTTGCTCTCCTGGTTGTACCCATATTCCTTGCACAATCGCACGGCATGAGCACCTGGGGGGCAGTAGGACTGATAAGTCTTGCGGCATCATCGCACCAGGCCTGGTCAGCAAATATTTTCACCACAGTATCAGATGCCTTTCCCAAAAAAGCCGTGAGCTCAGTAACCGGAATTGGTGGTATGGCCGGGGCTCTTGGAGGAGCTTTCGTTTCAATTTTCGCCGGAAA
>DATFLA010000617.1:0-3989 GCA_035268305.1 Bacteroidales bacterium
CGCCGACCACGCTGGCAAGTGCACCCTCCATTCCTGCTATTACGATTACAACCCTGCATGTTCTTATCTCCGGAAGTTTATCTACAAGCCGGTGTATGCCTGCAACACCCGCATCATATATCCTGAGTACATTATTACCAAGTAATTCGGCAGTAACAGCCGCTTCCTCAGCCACAGGCATGTCGGAGGTTCCTGCAGTTATTACGGCAATCTTTGTCTTCGGAACTTCCTGTTTTTTCTTTTGTATCGAAATGATCCCGGCCATATTGTTATACACAGCCCCGGGTATTATATCCTTTATTGCATTAAACATTTCTTCCGAGGCACGTGTCCCGATTATATTATTTTCCCTGATAGCCATCACCCTGAATATCTCCCTGACCTGTTCAATAGTTTTTCCAGCACAATAGACTATTTCAGGATAGCCTGTCCTTACTTCCCTGTGATGATCGATCTTTGCAAACCCTAGATCTGTATAAGGAAAGTCTTTAAGTACTGAAAGAGCATCATCAATACTTGTATTACCGTTTTTTACACTATTAAGAAGTTCTTCAATCTCTTTTATATTCATGATCAAATGATTTCCGGGTTAGAGCTGCCTGTTCTGTAGCCTTCGAGATCCAAAGATACATATCTGAATCCTATTCTTTTGAAGTTAGTAATAATATGTTCACGGTCGTCACCTGAAATTATCCTGTTAAAATATCCGGGCAGGCACTCTATTCTGGCCAAATCGCCGTGTATTCTTACCCTTGTACCGGGAAATCCGGCATCGTACATGATATTTTCAGCCTGTTCAATCATGTTTAGCATTCCTTCGCTTATTTTAGTATTATAAGGAATCCTGGTCAGAAGGCATGCCATAGCCGGTTTATCCCATATATCCAGTTTTTCAATTTTCGCAAGATCCCTTATATCCTGCTTTGTGAGCCCGGATTCAAGCAAAGGGCTTCTTATTCCAAGCTCTTTAAGAGCTTTTAAGCCCGGACGAAAATCGCCGGTATCATCGGCATTTGTACCATCAACAATATGTTTGAAGCCATTTTTACCGGCAAGGTCAGATATCCCTGTAAACAGGGTCTTTTTACAAAGGTAGCACCTTTCGGGCGGGTTATTCCTTATCACTTCAGGAAAAGTAAGATCGAGGATTGTATGCCGGACACCTGATCTTTCTGCAAATTCGACGGCTTCCTCAATTTCACGTTTTGGAATATATGGTGTTCTTATAGTAACGGCCATCACACCGTTTTTCCTAATCTTACCTGCCCTGTGCAACAGGAATGAACTGTCGACGCCGCCTGAAAAGGCAATAATAAATGAATCCATCTCTTTAAGGATAGAGTTCAGTTTTATTGACTTATTGTTTAATATGTTTTCCATCGCTATTCATATTTAAATTTCACCACCCTGAGCGATTCCTGTTTCAACTTGTAACATATATGCATGCAATACCTTATTTCTATCTCCGTTAGCTGTAGCCCTGGATGGTTAATAACTCTTATGGTTCCGGAATTTTGAAATGACTCATTTCTGAATTTTAATTCCGGTTATCTTATCTGTCCCTGTCCTGCAATAGTCCGGCTAAGATATTATTATATACCTCTTTAACAGGGATGCCTTTCTCAGCTGCAATTTTTTTGCAGTCTTCATATTCCGGTTTACACGAAACCTCTTTATTTTTATAATACGACCGTTTTATAGTCACATCGCCATATATGGTATGGTGAGTTTCAAATTTTCTTGAGAGAGTGTCTTTGCTGAATCCTGTCGATCTAATTCCCAGAGTTGTTGATTCAGTGAATATTATGCTTTTAGCAACTGAGGATTTTCCCGGTTCACATATCACATTAAGAACAACACCTGGCCGTCCCTTTTTCATTAGTATGTTTGAAAGGTACACGTCGGAAACTCCGGCACTGAACAACCTTTCTGATATATATTCAAAAAACTCCGGATTCATATCATCTATGTTGCACTCCAGATGAAGTGCCTTATGTCCGCTGTCCTCATCTGTTTCTGTCGCACCAATAAGTACTCTTAGCAGGTTTGGAATATCTGTATTTTCTTTCTGACCTATGCCATAAGCAGTTTTTTCAATACTCATTTTAAGATCGGGATCGGTAATTGTTACAAGGGTTGAAAGAATGGCTGCTCCTGTTGGAGTTGTTGCTTCGAAATTAACTCCTCCCTTTCTGACAGGCAACCCTTTAATTATTTCGGCGGTAGCCGGTGCAGGAACAGGTAGTTTACCATGCTCGCATATTACAAATCCGGAACCGAGCTCGACCTCAGCAACATGAACTGCTTCTATATCAAGTGCATTAAAACAAATAGCGGCTCCGGTAATATCTATTATAGAATCGATGGCACCTACCTCATGAAAATGAATTTTCTCCGGAGTTGTCCCATGAACTGCCGCTTCAGCAACAGCTATTTTTCTGAATATCTTTTTACTAAGTTCTTTTGTATTATCACTGAGGGTTGAGTCATCCAATATCCTTTCTATATCGGACAGGTGCCTGTGAGCATGTTCGTGTCTGGTTTGCCTGACTGTCACTTTTGTCCCTGTTATCCCATGCCTCTGATCTTTTACCACATCAAGTTCCCAGCCTTCAAGGTTAAGTTTATTCAGTTCACTCAGAAGGTAATCCTTGTCCACGCCAAGGTCGATCATTGCTCCCAGGTTCATATCGCCGCTGATGCCCGAAAAGCAATCGTAAGAGAGGATTTTCATATCATATTAAAAATTAAAAACAACATATTTAATAACAACTGAACGGGGAAGAAGTTATTATCTGTTACGGATATCCCTTTTCCCGATTTTATTGATGCGAAGATACAATTTTAGATTAGTAGCTGATTAATAAAAAAAATTCGTATTTTTCGAACTGAAACAGAAAAAGTGTAATAGACATAGCATATTTTATTATGAAATTCACGGAACTGGATTATCATAATTAAAAACGGAAAGAATTTATCATTTGGATTCCATGTGACAATTAAAATCAAAATTATTTAAGCATGAAAAGAAGGGATTTTTTAAAAAAATCAGCAGGAGCAGGAATAGTTGCCGGTGCTGCAATAAGTTTTGGTGGATATGACAAACTATGGGCTTCAACACCTGCTGCAAATAAGTACGATATGGTTGCTATAATGGGCGGTGAGCCTGATGCAATGTTCGATTTGGGCATAATGGAGCTGGGGGGTATGGGTACATTTGTGAAGAAGGGTCAGAAAGTGCTTATTAAGCCCAACATAGGTTGGGACGTAATTCCTGAACTGGGAGCCAACACAAATCCCCTGCTTGTAAAAAGGATCATTAAGCATTGCTTCGATGCAGGTGCAAAAGAGGTCTATGTCTTTGATCATACATGCGATAACTGGGTTAACTGTTATAAGAACTCAGGCATTGAGAAAGCTGCAAAATCTGCTGGGGCTAAGGTCGTTCCAGCTAATTCCGAAAACTACTTTCATTCTATAGACATACCGGGTGGGGTGAAGCTTCAGAAAGCCAAGGTACATGAACTCCTGCTTGAGACTGATGTATTTATAAATGTACCTGTACTTAAAAATCATAACTCAACAAGAATGACCTGTTGCCTGAAAAATAACATGGGGGTGGTATGGGATCGTGGTTACTGGCATTCAAACGACCTGAACCAGTGTATTGCCGATTATGCCCTTTATGAGAGAAAACCGGCCCTTAATATTATTGATGCCTATAATGTTATGGTAAAACATGGTCCCCAGGGTGTATCGAAAGAAGATATAGTTCCTATGAAATCACAGATACTTACCACCGACTGGGTTGCAGGTGATACTGCGGCGGCAAAAATGCTGGGCGTTGAAGTAGACAAAGTTGAGTATATACCCATAGCTCATAAGATGGGACTTGGTACCATGAACCTGGAATCACTGAATATTAAGAAAATCAAAATGTAATTCCTGATGAGATCGCATTCTCTCCGGACAATCCGGATAATTTTTTC
>DATFLA010000618.1:0-6476 GCA_035268305.1 Bacteroidales bacterium
CCTGTATAAAACAGACAGGAACCTGCTACCTGTTATTTATGATCATAATATAGTTTTCCTTAACCGCAGAGGAAAGAAGCTGACTCGTGCCATGATCTTTACAATAATAAAAAACCTTGCTGCCAGGGCAGGTATTACAAAAAATATCAGTCCCCATACACTGCGTCACTCCTTTGCCACACATATGATAGAAGCAGGGGCCGACCTGAGGGCTGTACAGGAAATGCTTGGACACGAATCAATCATTACAACAGAGATTTATACTCACATTGACAGGAGTTTTCTGCGGGACACACTGATCATGTACCATCCCCGATCCTGATTCTTCGCATCTTTTGAACAATTGCAATCACATCTGGTTATATTTGCAAAGTTGTAAAATTTGCTATTTGAAGATATGACAGATTATATTTCAGGTTTCGGGAAAGAACTATTTTTTATTCTTACCGAGATGTCACCATTCCTGTTACTCGGCTTCGCTTTTGCCGGTATCCTTCATCTTTTATTTCCTAAGAAGAAAGTACGTAAATATATGGGACAGAACTCTTTCAGGTCTGTCTTCAATGCCGCAATCCTCGGTGTTCCCCTGCCCCTTTGCTCTTGCGGTGTGATCCCTACCGGGATATCATTCTACAAACACGGGGCCTCAAAGGCATCAACGGTTTCTTTTCTTATATCTACACCACAGACAGGGATAGATTCCATTCTGGTAACATACTCAATGCTCGGATTACCATTTGCACTTATACGGCCTGTTGTGGCATTCATCACCGGCCTGTTCGGAGGATCAGTTACAAAAAAGATTGATCCGGAAATCGCTGATACGTCACTGCAGGACAATAACAACGAGGAAGAACTGCCTTCGGGCATTTTCCCGAGGATTAAAGAGATGTTCAGGTATTCATTCCTCGACTTTCTCCAGGATATCTCCAACTGGCTTGTTATAGGACTGCTTATCGCAGCATTTATTTCGGTAATTGTTCCCGACGATTTCTTTGCCGGCAGGATACCAAACGATTTTATAGGTATGCTGGCTATCCTTATTGTGTCAATACCCGTTTATATATGTGCTACAGCTTCTGTTCCTGTTGCTGCAGTACTGATGCTGAAAGGACTTTCACCGGGGGCAGCGCTTGTGTTGCTGATGGCCGGACCTGCAACTAATGCCGCTACAATAACAATGATAGGCAAAGTACTTGGGAAAAAATCTCTTAACGGGTATCTCGGCGCCATTATATCAGGAGCCCTGCTTGCAGGTATGATGATTGACTACCTGCTGCCCTCATCTTGGTTTGTTGTATCCCAACATTTCGGACACATGGCACAGGATCACTCTATGCTGCCTGCCTGGCTGAAGATAGGATCAGCAATAACATTAACACTATTAATTATAAACGGATATATTCAGAAAATTTTAACAACTAAAAGAATGAGTGACATTAACAACACTAATGAAGGATTCTCTGCCGGGAATATAAAAACTATCCTTGTTGGCGGGATGTCCTGCAATCACTGCAAGGCCAATGTTGAAAACAGTGTGAAATCAGCACAGGGAGTTGAAGATGTAACTGTGGATCTTGTTACAGGAAAGGTTAACATAACCGGCGATACGGTCAATCTCGATGAAATAAAGGCAGGCATTGAAAGTATCGGGTATAAGATACTCGATGAATAGCCTGTGTCATAAAATGTATACTATCAATAAGGTATTATTCTGTAAAGACAGCGCAAAGTAAATTTAAGGCAAAACCAGTTTTAAAAATTTATTGCGAAAACAGGGAATATGTATAAAGATCTGTTTAAAAGCCGTTTCTGTTTAAGAATATTCAAATGATGGCAAAACAAGATTGAAAAAAGTAATATGACTCTTCCTATTCATAAATTAAATTTTTAATGTTAACTTTGCGACTTATTTTGCAAAATCAATAATTTTTACTCATCACAAATCAATAAAATTATGTCACAAGTGAAAAGAGTTTACACCTTTGGTAATAAAAAAGCAGAGGGAAGAGCAGACATGAAAAACCTTCTTGGAGGGAAAGGAGCTAACCTGGCAGAGATGTGTCTGTTAGGATTACCTGTTCCCGCAGGTTTTACTATTACAACTGATGTCTGCAATGAATATTATAACAACGACCTTACACTTCCTACTGAATTAATGCCGGAAGTATGGGAAGCTATGAAGAAGACGGAAGAGATCATGAACATGAAATTCGGTGATCCTGAAAATGCTTTGCTGGTATCATGCCGTTCAGGTGCACGTAAATCGATGCCCGGTATGATGGATACAGTTCTTAATATAGGTTTGTGTTCAGCAACTATTCCCGGATTCCTGAAGAAAACAAATAATCCACGTTTTGTATGGGACTCCTACCGTCGTCTTATAATGATGTATGCGGACGTCGTAATGGAAAAAGCAGAAGGCGTTGAACCTGCTGCAGGTAAAGGAATCCGTAAGCTGCTTGATGAAAAACTTGATGAATTCAAAAAAGATAAAGGTTATAACTCTGATACTGAGATCACTGCTGATGAATTAAAATTCCTCTCTGAAGAGTTCAAGAAAATTATTCAGAAGACTCTCGGGAAACCATTCCCTGATGATGCAAAAGAACAACTTGAAGGCGGTATCAAAGCCGTATTTAAAAGCTGGAATGGTAAAAAAGCTGTTTCATTCCGTCGTATTGAAGGTATTCCTGATGACTGGGGTACAGCTGTTAGTGTACAATCGATGGTATTTGGCAACATGGGCGACAGTTCTGCTACAGGTGTTGCTTTTACACGTAACCCGGCAACTGGCGATAACCTGTTTTACGGTGAATGGCTTATCAATGCTCAGGGGGAAGATGTTGTTGCAGGAATAAGGACACCCAATCCTCTTAATAATGAAACAAAGAATGAGCAGAATGAGCATCTCCACAGTATGCAGGAAGCTATGCCCGGAACATACAAAGAACTTGTGGATATCAGGGAGATACTTGAGAAATCATTCCATGACATGCTCGATATTGAGTTTACAATACAGGAAGGCAGTCTGTACATGCTACAGTGCCGTGTTGGTAAGAGAACAGGAACCGCTGCCCTCAATATGGCAATGGAAATGCTTCATGAAGGACTTATCGATGAGAAGACAGTTGTACTGCGTGTAGATCCTGCACAGCTTGATGAGCTTCTCCACCCGATCTGTGATCCCGAAGCAGAAAGCAAGGTAACCCCTGTTGTTAAAGGTCTGCCCGCCGGTCCTGGTGCTACAGTTGGCAAAGTTGTTTTTACAGCTGAAGATGCTGTTGCTTGGCAGCGTAAAGGTGAAAAGGTTATCCTTCTCCGTGAAGAGACCAACCCTGAGGATGTTGAAGGTATGCGTGCTGCAACAGGTATCCTTACTGCCCGTGGCGGTATGACTTCACATGCAGCTCTTGTTGCTCGTGGCTGGGGTAAATGCTGTATAGTAGGTGCCGGATCGCTTAACGTGGATTCATCAAGAAAAACAGCTAAGATAGCCGGTTCTGATATAGTTATAAAGGAAGGTGATGTACTTACTCTGAACGGAACAAAAGGTAATGTATACACAGGTGAAATTGACCTGATGGATGCTACAGAAAATCCTAAATTCCAGGAGTTCATGGCCATCGTTGACAAATACAGGAAAATGGGTGTGCGTACCAATGCCGAGACCTCGGAAGATGCAGCACTGGCCCGCAGCTTTGGTGCAGAAGGTATAGGTCTTTTCCGTACAGAGCACATGTTCTATGGAAAAGGTTCGGAGACTCCGTTATTCCTTCTCCGTAAGATGATTCTCAGCTCAACACTTGCAGAACGTCGCAGTGCACTTGATGAACTGTATCCTTATGTCAAAAAAGACATGAAGGACACTCTTGAGGCAATGAACGGACTGCCAGTTACCTTCAGGCTTCTCGATCCTCCTCTTCATGAATTCGTTCCCCAGGGAGCAGAAAAACAGGAAGAACTTGCTAAATCACTTGGAATAAATAAAGAAGATGTTGCCAAACGTGGTGAAGCTCTGCACGAATCCAACCCGATGATGGGGCACAGGGGTGTACGTCTTGGTATTACCTTCCCTGAAATCTCGGAAATGCAGATAAGGTCTATCTTCGAATCAACTGTTGAACTTATTAACGAAGGTAAAGATCCTCATCCTGAAATCATGGTACCTGTAACAGGTGATGTAGCTGAACTTGATTTCACAAAGAAAATCGTCGACAGGGTCTATGCTGAGGTTTGCAAAAAATTCGGTATTAAAGAGATTGACTACAAATATGGTACTATGATTGAGATACCAAGGGCCTGTCTCCTCTCCGACCGTATGGCAAAAACAGCACAGTTCTTCTCATTCGGTACAAACGACCTTACCCAGATGACATTCGGGTTCAGTCGCGATGATACCGGTGGATTCCTTCACGATTATCTCGACAAGAAAATACTCGCTGCTGATCCTTTCCAGACTATAGATCAGGATGGTGTTGGCCAGCTTGTAAAAATGTCGGTTGACAAGGGACGTGCTACCAGACCTGACCTTAAGGTAGGTATCTGCGGCGAACAGGGTGGTGATCCCGCATCTGTTGAATTCTGCTTCAAAACAGGACTCACATATGTAAGCTGTTCACCTTTCAGGGTTCCTATAGCTCGTCTGGCTGCTGCTCAGTCATCAATAAAATTCGGTAAATAACCGTAACAGATATCAACTAAAAAGGGCGTCCGTAACGGTCGCCCTTTTGCTTTTCATGACTGTCCTGACTGCGTTATTTCAAACCCTGAAGAACCATTCATTTATATGACCTGCTAATTGTCACTTACCCTATTGTCATTTGTTGGCATCCTGTAAAAAAAAATTGAGCTATATTTCGGCAGAAATCAACTCAATAAGTTTAATACCTTTGTAATCTTATCGATAACTAATTTTCTTAAAATGGTCACTCCTGAAGATTTAAAGATATACGGCATTGAAGATGTTAAAGAAATAATTTATAATCCATCTTATAATGATCTTTTTGCTGAAGAAACGAAACCCGGCCTGAGCAAATATGAAAAAGGATTTATAACAAGGACAGGTGCTGTTTCTGTTGATACAGGGGTGTTCACCGGCAGATCGCCCGAGGATAAGTACGTGGTACTCGACGACAAGACAAGGAATACTGTCTGGTGGAAATCTGATAAAGCCAGGATATCCGATAATAAACCGGTATCGCAGGAGATATGGTACCACTGCAGGAATATTGCTGCAAAACAGTTATCCGGCAAAAGGCTCTTCGTGGTCGACTGCTACAGCGGAGCCAATGAAAATACACGTCTTAAAGTAAGATTTATCCTCGAGGTGGCATGGCAGGCTCACTTTGTAAAAAACATGTTCATAAGGCCGGAGCCTGAGGAACTTGTGAATTTTACACCGGATTTTGTTCTGCTTAATGCTTCAAAAGCTACAAATCCCGACTGGAAGAAACAGGGACTTAATTCTGAAAACTTTGTGATCTTCAACCTCAGTGCAGGTATGGCTGTAATTGGTGGTACCTGGTATGGAGGTGAAATGAAAAAAGGAATCTTCTCTGTTATGAATTACCACCTGCCACTTAAGGGTATGGCTTCCATGCATTGTTCTGCGAATGTGGGGAAAAAAGGAGATGTTGCTATATTCTTCGGACTCTCAGGAACCGGTAAAACAACACTATCAACCGACCCTGACAGGGCCCTTGTGGGAGATGATGAACATGGATGGGATGATGAAGGCATTTTTAATTTTGAAGGAGGATGCTATGCAAAATGCATTAACCTTAACAGCCAGGAGGAACCCGATATCTATAATGCCATTAAACGCGATGCCCTGCTTGAAAACCTGGTGATACTGAGCGATGGCACCATAGATTTTAAAGACGCATCAAAGACAGAAAACACAAGGGTCTCTTACCCCATTTACCATATAAACAACATAGTTAAGCCAGTATCAAAAACAGGGCATGCAAAGAAGGTTATCTTCCTGTCTGCCGATACTTTTGGTGTTCTGCCTCCAGTCAGCCGCCTTACGGAAGGACAGACAAAATACTATTTCCTTAGCGGATATACGGCAAAGGTAGCAGGAACGGAAAGAGGTATTGATGAACCTGTCCCGTCTTTTTCAGCATGTTTCGGAGCAGCATTCCTGATGCTCGACCCGATAATATATGCCAATGAACTAATAAAAAAGATGCAGGAACACGGGGCTGAAGCATGGCTTATCAATACAGGATGGACTGGAGGACCTTACGGAACAGGAAGAAGAATCGACCTGCCTTCCACAAGGAAGATAATAAATGCTATACTTGATGATTCCATAAAGAACGGTGAATTTATAACATCTCCTGTATTCAACCTGAGCATTCCTACAAAAATTGAAGGAGTAAACAGCAAAATGCTCGATCCGAAAGATGCATGGAGCTCCCCGTCAAGTTGGAGGATAGCTGCCACCGACCTGGCATTTAAATTCATAA
>DATFLA010000619.1:0-3178 GCA_035268305.1 Bacteroidales bacterium
AACCTTTCAGACAGAAGCCTTGTTCTCCTCGACGAAATAGGCAGGGGTACGAGTACATACGACGGAATATCCATTGCATGGGCAATGGTTGAATACCTTCATGAGAACAAACTCAGAGCTAAAACTCTCTTTGCCACACACTACCATGAACTGAATGAAATGGAGAATTCATTCCAGCGTGTCAAAAACTATAATGTGTCTATCAGGGAACTTAATAATAAGGTTATCTTCCTTCGTAAGCTGAAAAGAGGTGGCAGCGAACACAGCTTTGGTATCCATGTTGCCCGTATGGCCGGTATGCCTCGGAGTGTTGTTAACAGGGCGGATGATATCCTGAAGGACCTTGAACGAAGTCAGGACCGGCAGGTTCCTTCCAAAGCTGTGGATGAAATAGCCGGTCACAGGGAAGGGATGCAGCTAAGTATCTTCCAGCTTGATGATCCGGTACTGAAACAGATAAGGGATGAGATAATTGAAATTGATATAGATAACCTTACACCTGTCGAAGCTCTGAATAAACTTTATAACATTAAAAAGTATCTTAAATAACTGTTAAAAAGTCTTTTATACGATTGCGATCTCGTGTTTTTTTCGTAATTTGATAAAAAACACGGGGAATCAACATGGTCACAGTTATTGTACCTGCACTAAATGAGGAGAAGACAATTGGCCAGGTTATTAACCTTGTCAGAAAGTCGGAGCTTGTCAACGAGATACTTGTTATCGATGACAAATCAAATGATAATACAATAAAAGCATCTCGTTTACCGGATGTCAAAATCTATACAAGTTCTCTTTTAGGAAAGGGAGCTTCAATGCGCGACGGGATGATGCTGGCCACCAACGAAATAGTTGTTTACCTCGATGCAGATATAGTTACTTATCCGCAGGATGTTGTTGAGTTACTTGCACAACCAATTATAGAAGACAGAGCTGATTTTGTGAAATCTTGTTTTGACAGGCAGGCAGGCAGGGTTACTGAACTTGTTGCCAAACCTTTACTAACCCTGCTTTTCCCCGATCTGATGAAACTGTCACAGCCTCTCAGTGGTATGATCGCTGCACGGAAGAGCTTGCTGAAAAAAATTGAATTTGAGAATGATTATGGAGTAGATATTGGAATACTCCTTGATATGTATGCTATTGAAGCCAGGATTGTGGAAGTTAATATAGGGTATATTGAAAACAGGATGCAACCATGGGAAGGACTGGCTAAGATGTCAAGAGAAGTCTCGAGAGCCATTCTCGGCCGGGTTAAAAACCTCGGCGATAAGAACCTTGAGACAATGGAACATATTAATATAATCAGGACACAAATGGATTATGCCATCAGGGAAAGCCTGAGAGGACTGGATAAAATGATAATTTTTGATATGGATAACACTATCCTTCTAGGTAGTTATATTGCTACCGCTGCCGACGCATTCGGATTTAAGGATAAACTAATCAAAATAGTTACAGAAAACCCTAATCCTTTTACCCGTACCAAATCTATAGCCCGTCTTCTTAAGGGGAAATCATTTGATGAGATATTATCAGTGGCTGACAGAATCGAAATTGTGAAGGATGCACCTTATGTTATTCATGAACTAAAAACTAAAGGGTATATTTGTGGTATAATAAGCGATAGTTATGATGTGGTAACTAACCATATTAAGAACAAACTTAAAATGGATTTTTCTATTGCAAATGAGCTTGAGTTTTCAAAAAGTGTTGCCACAGGTGAAGTTAAGATACCTTCTGCTTTTATAAGGAACAATGAAAGTAAATGCAGCCATGAAGTATGTAAATCGAATGTTTTGAGCCAGCTGGCAGAAAATTATAAGATCGATATAAAAAATATTATATCTGTTGGTGACAGTGAAAATGATATCTGCCTTATTAAAGGCAGTGGGATAGGAGTGGCTTTCTGTTCCGATAACAGTTTCCTTAACCTTGTAGCCGACAGGATAATAAAAGAAAAGAGTTTTATAAACATACTGGAGTTTGCATACTGATAACTATTTGCATGCAGGTACAGTCTGAGTTCCTCCAGTGAACCTGAATCCCGGGTTTTTTCCTGATTATAAGATATGGCCGGGAACCAGGCAGAATTTGAATATTTAAACCAGATGAAGATACTTGTTGTAGAAGACGAACCCAAAGTAGCGGCTTTTATAAAACACGGACTTGAGGAGAATCATTATGAAGCGGATATTGCGTATGACGGGAGGAATGCGGAAAAACTGGCCCTTCAGTATGAATATGATCTTTTTGTGATCGACATAATTATACCATATGTCAATGGCCTGGATCTCTGCCATGTACTGAAAAAAGCGAAACCTGAAGTTCCTGTGCTTATGCTTACAGCTCTTGGTACAACGGAAGATAAGCTTAGGGGATTTGATGCAGGTGCAAATGATTACCTTGTAAAACCTTTCGAATTCAGGGAATTTCTGGCCAGGGTCAGGGTGCTTCTTAAAACACGTATTACAACACATGATGTTTCTAACAGCCTGGTTGTTGCCGACCTCGAACTCGACCTTGACAAAAAGGTAGCCCGGAGAGGCGGGCAGACCATAGAACTTACTGCAAAAGAGTTTCTTTTGCTACAGTACCTGATGAGAAATACAGGCAGGGTCCTTTCACGTAATGATATCGTTGAAAATGTGTGGGATATGAATTATGATTTTAGTACAAACGTGGTTGATGTTTATATTAACTTCCTGAGAAAGAAAATTGACAGGGGTTATGAGAAAAAGCTCATTAATACGAGAATAGGACTGGGTTATATTTTTGGTGATTCCTGAGATGCAGATCCGTACAAGGCTTACATTACAGTTTCTTCTTATGGGAGGCATTATTATGATAATTGCCTCAGCAGCTATCTACCTGTCATCCGCCCGTTTTCGTAAGGATGATTTCAGTACAAGACTTGAGAATAAAGCAAAAATAACCGCAAGGCTTCTTATTGAGGTAAAAGAAATAGATGCAGGTCTTCTTCGTCGCATAGAGAAGGATAATCCTGTAAATCTCCCCAAAGAAAAGATCTTAATATATAATTATGAAAATAAAATACTTTATAGTACCGATGATGAAAAGGTGCTGAAGATAAATAAAAACCTGCTTAACAGGATAAGGCTTTATGGCAGGATAAGGCTAAGGCAGGGTGAATATGAGGTTCTGGGGCTGTTGTATA
>DATFLA010000620.1:0-2410 GCA_035268305.1 Bacteroidales bacterium
AAGGTGGGGGACACCCGAGGATGTCGCAAATGCTGCTTTGTTTCTCGCTTCAGGTGCGAGCGATTATATTAACGGGCATATACTTTATGTTGATGGGGGTATCCTCGCTAATTTTGGTTACGTTAAGGGAGAAAATGAAATCTGATAATCCCTGTCTTATAATTCTTCTTCATCTTCTTCCTCTTTTTTTCTGTCAGGATTGTCAGGATGATCGTCAGCATAGGGTTTTGCGTAAAGATCTTCAACCCGAAGGGTTGGCTCTTCCGGTACCGTTTCTATAATTACGGCCTGCTGCTCTTCAGATGCCCTGCCATTAAAGTAAAGAATAGCTGAAAAAATAGGCATAAGAGGTAGTGTGACAGCACTTACAAGAGCTGAAAGTATGATAAAAAGAGGACTTTTGGCTTTATCCATAATATCTGTCGCAGCCTGGGGATTAACTATTGACTTTATGAAGCTGCCTGTAAATGGTAACAGGATAATACCCGACAGGATTATTGATATTACAATCATAAGTATCAGAAAAACTGCAACCCAGCCTATGTTATGCCAGAAGTTTTTGTGTGCCAGCTTTAAGGTTCTTGGTATGGCGTTTGATATATTGGGACCTTCAATCATAAGCACCGGCAGGATGAACAGGTATATTGTCATTACATACAGCATGGCAAAAAATGCTCCAATGACAATAACAAAAAAGCCAAGGAAGACAGCTATACCACCCGCAAATGCCAGGAGGATCATTATTATCAGGTAGGGAATGAAAAATTTAAGGGATTTTATGGCTGAAATGAAAATATTATTGCTCCTGTCGAGTGGATTATATAAGACATAATATTGCAGGATATTTGTGAACAACAGATTGATAAGTGAGATTAACAATATAGGTACTATCATTTGTCTTAACTTGTCAAGCATCACGGCAGGATCGGTTGCTGTCTGAAGATCCTGGAAATTAAATAGGGTAGTGGCATACTGAATCACAAGCGACATTGCAAAAGAAGTAATAAATAGCGGGATGAAATACTTTTTGTAAAACTCCCACAAAGAACTCATGGCGCTGTCTATATTATGTTTCCTGTATAATGGGTGACCGGTATACTGTTCCATATTGATCAATTTTATTTTTTGCCAAATTTAACTATAAATACCCTTTGCAATATACATTTTTTATTTATCAGCCATTACTGGTTCTTTTACACTACTCAAAACTCAATACCACACTGATTAACCTCCTCTTCCCGGAAGCTTTCGGGACGCTCCAAGGAGGGGAATCCTAAAGAATTAACTTATAATATATTATTTTCTACTCCCACTACCTATTTCCCCTTTCTCCAGTACCTCAGTGGCAACACACCCGCTTTTTTACGCGGAAGAAAGATTCCTTCATTAGTACCTTTTATATCTTCAATGGTATAAAAGGCTTTCGGATTAAACTCATTTATAAGGTTAATAACTTTTGCCAATTCATTTCTCTGCACTATTGTGTAAATAAGGTATATATTCTGTCTGGAACCATGTGCGTCCACAACAGTGGCTCCGTAGCCCTTTGTGTTAAGCTTCTCTGCAAGATCCATCCCCCTTTCTCCTGTAAATATCCTTATCATCTGTATTCCCATGGCCAGTTTTTCTTCAATGATCATGCCTACAAAATTTCCTGTTGCAAAACCCGCTGCATAAGCCACATAATTAACATAATTATCAAGGTTTTCCATAATTTTGCTAATGGCTATGATCCATATCAGAACCTCGAAGAATCCCAGGAAAGGTGCAATATTTCTTTTCCCTTTGGAAACAAAAATGATCCTCATGGTACCTATCGACACATCACATATCCTTGCCAGAAAGATAAAAAACGGTACCATTATATAACTAAAAAAATTGCTGTTGAAAAATGTATCGTCCATAGCACTGATTATTTGTGTATAGCAAAAATACTAATAATCGATGAAGACAAAATAACCTGCTCCATTCTTCCATGGAGATACTTCATTCAGATTGCGGAATTTTAAATATCAGGTAAGATCTGAATTAACAACCGTCATGTCGCGGGAAAGCAATACCACCGTATGTCTCATTTCGTAGCGAAGCGGAGATCACGTTCTGCGGCAAAGTATTCACTGTGTATTAAAAATTAACCAAATATCCTACTGAGATATTAAAAAAGGATGTATTAACAGGTTTTATATCAGTACCGGGTGACCTCGGGAAGTTAAAGTTATATCCTGCAATAAGGTCAAAATTTCTGTATGTAAGGGTTAATGGTACCCTAATCATCGTATTAAGCAATCCAAAACTGTTATTTTCTGACGAAACCTCAACAGTATGGTTTCGTGTTGAGATATACTGACTTGTTATCACTATCTCATTGCCGAAATAAAAAGATGCCTCAGGATTAAATCGTAGTCTGCTA
>DATFLA010000621.1:0-3565 GCA_035268305.1 Bacteroidales bacterium
TAAATGATCGTCCGGTTAAACTCTTACCCAATGCTGTGATGAATAATTATTCAGCTTTCGCATTAATCCAGAAAACATTCCTCAGTAAACTGAAGTTCCAGGCAGGTTTACGATATGATACAAGAATAATTACTTCAGACCCTCTGGGTTTGCCCGACTCTTCAGATTACCGTCCTTCTCTGGCTAAAAACTATGGTAGCATGAGTGGGTCTGTAGGTATGACTTATAATTTCACAAGCAGATTTTTAATCAGGGCAAATTTTGCTTCAGCCTACAGAACCCCCAACCTTGCCGAACTGACATCAAACGGGCAGCATGAAACACGATACGAGATAGGAAATGAAAATCTTGTACCTGAGCTATCACATGAATATGACCTGAGCATGCATTATCATAAAGAAAATTTTACTTTCGATCTGGCAGGCTTTTATAATGTTATTAACAATTATATCTTCATTAGTCCCACAGGGACTTCAACACCGGGAGGTATTCCTGTATACCGCTATTTACAAAGCAATTCAACATTAAAAGGAGGTGAGGCAGGAATTCATTATCATCCGGAAACAATGAAATGGCTCCATCTTCAGTCAACTTTTGCAACAGTAGTAGGAAAAAGATCGGATGGATCTTATCTTCCATTCATACCTGCCCATAAACTTGAATTTGAGATACAGGCTTCAGGCCAGAAGCTTTTTGTTTTAAGCAAGCCATTTGTTTCAGCCAGTTCTCACAATGCATTTGATCAGAACAAAGTGGCTCCGGATGAAACGGCAACACCTGGTTATACCCTGTTCGACCTTTCTGTGGGTGGCGAGATAAGAGTCAAACAACAGACACTGCAAATCAAACTTGGAATCTATAACATTTTCGACAGGAAATATGTTGATCACCTTTCAACATTAAAAGAGGCCGGACTTTATGATCCGGGACGTAATATCACATTATCAGTTAAAATTCCATTTGACATTGTTACTCCGGAAACAGACTAAAAACTATCTGAAATTATTTTAATAGTAAGATACCATCTTTATTAAAGTGAAAACCAGTAAGAGAATTTCAGAAGAAATATATTTCGGGGGACAATATTAAAAAGATCCTTCATATCATTGGTATACGAGAATAAGCCCCTGGCCGAAGAATTTGTTCTTCCCTGCGACCAGACAAGAAAGAGAGTTGAACCGGGGGTATATTCCCACCTTATAACCATATTTGATCTGAACTGGCCAAAATTGTAATCAGGATTGCCGAATGAATAGTCAGCTGTTGTGTTACCGGATTCTGAAACAGAATAGGTGTTATCAAGTCCGTTATACATAATTTCATTAATTGAATACTCGTGAAATCTCTCACTGAAACTACCGGCATGCGGCATTGTTATCTTTTTAAATTTCGAGTATTTACCTGCTGAAATGAAGGGCTGCCCATAGTATTCAAGCGACAGTTCCGGATTTATTGTAAAATTAACCCTTAATGTAAAGGAGAGTGTTTTTTGATTCAGCTCTCCGAAAATATAGACAGGTTCTCCTGATGGACCCGCGGTTGTAACGTATTGTAACATGTCATCAGTAATATCATATTCCGGTTCAACTGAAAAAGAGAGATTATTCAACGGACGGTAAAACAGGCTACCCCAAAAGGAATTCTCCTTCCGGCTTTTTACATCACGAGAACCTGTATAGAAACCACCTCCTGCAGAAAATTTCCTTGATTGATCTGTAGTCAGATTTAAATTCATACCCTGGTCTCCAGGCATAATAAAAGAAGGTCCTCCCCGCAATAAATTAGTTGAAATATTCTCGCTGCGGCGTGTAAATGAACCATTAATCCTCCACCTGTTTTTAAACTGGGAATTAAAATTTACATTGGCATTTGTTGACAGCAACTTACCTCCAAAATTCCAGTAGATCCAGTAATTTGTATTCAAATAAAAATTATTGAAAATAGCAAACGGATTTCTTATGTAATAAGCCACCCAGGTTCCATGATGTATTATATCAGAATACCTCATATAACCTATATCATTGAATTCGAGTCCGGGTGACCTGAGTGTAACACTTGTTTCAAACTGTATCTTCTTCTTGCTCGACCGTCCCAGCTTTACAGTAGCACCATAACCCGATAATGAAGTACGAGATGAATCGACTGAGAGATATGATGCATCAGGTCTTTGAAAATAACGGGCCGAGGAAGTTTGTTCGGAAGTAATGGCTTCTGGCTTTCCATTAATATTACTTACTTCTGTATTACCTGCTATGTACCACGTCCTGTCCTTCCAGTTATGTTGAAAATCAAGTCCGGCAGTATATGCAGAATTATTTAAAAAATAAAGGTCGGGGTTCGTTATTTTCCTGTTTACAGAGGTTATGATCCCGCCAAGCACAGTTTCACCTTTATTAAAGTCCTTTTTAATTCTTCCTGCAAAATAGTTGGTAAGAGGTTCGACACTTACCTTATTTCTTACTCCGAGGCTGTCTGTAACTGCATTCTCATTAGCAGTCAGACTTTCCATTATACCGACAGAAAGGCCATTCTTTGTTTTTCCTGAAATTTTCATGGCTCCCAGTATTGTCGTTGACTCGGGCATCTTTACAGCCACATTTTCCGACACAGACGGATAGTACTGGGGATATCGCCCAATTCGCCTGGAATAAAAAAGGTTATCCGAATACATATTATGTATGACGATGGTCTGGTTCGGCATAAACTGAAAGATATTCTTACCCTCTATAAAAAATGGTCTTCGCTCTGAGAAGTAAGTCTCAAACGCTGTAAGGTTTACTTCTGAGGGGTCTGCTTCTACCTGTCCGAAATCGGGATTTATAGAAAAATCAAGTGTGAAATCGTTTGTTAGTGCTATTTTCCCGTCAAGGCCCGCATTTACTGATGACGATTTTCCGGTAAGGAAAGGATCTCCCTCAACTTTCCCGAATCTCTCTGCTTTGGCAACAAGATAGGGGAGAAGCTCTGCTTTATGCTGAGGTTTAATATTCTTAATCCCGTGTAATTCCCCGAAAAGGTGGATGCTTCCGGGTGATCCCTTTGGAATGTATTGCCAGGTTGAGCGCTCAGATAACCTGTAAATATGACGCATTACCTGCAATCCCCAGATATGTTCTGTCTTTTTTCCAAACCTGATCTGGCTGAATGGTATCCTCATTTCAGCACACCATCCCAACGAATCTGACGAGGTTGCCAGGTACCAGACCGGATTCCAGCTGTCGTCCCAGTTATTGCCATCTTCGGTCACCAGCTCATCTCCCTTGACTCCGGCGGCAGTTGCCGTAAATGAAAAAGCTGTCTGCTTGTCAAAGTAACTGTCAATATTTATTTCAACCATATCACCGTCAAAATTATCTCTTCTCGACATAATCCTGCTGATCTTGCCAGGCTCCGTATCAAATGCCCTGATAAAGACATAGAGGTTATTATTGTCATAGAGTATTTTAAATGCAGTTTCCTGCGACGGCGGCTTGTTTTCCTCCGGCTGACTCTGAATAAATCCGCCTCCCCATTCAACGAGATTCCAGCAATCTTCATCCATTAAGCCGTCTATAATGGGAGTAAC
>DATFLA010000622.1:0-7225 GCA_035268305.1 Bacteroidales bacterium
GTGGCATTCTTACGTATAGTATCAGTAAGTACAACAGCCAGCTCCCGGAGTTTATCTTTTTGCATCAGTTCCCTTGCACTCTCATTGCTGGCAACAGCTGTGTAAAAGGCATATTCAAAATCTGAAAGTCCCATAGTCCTGGCTTCGCTATCCATGCTGACTATCTCCTTACTAAGCTGGATCAACTCTTCAATGACCTCTGCTGCTGTAAGTATCTTGTTCTGGTATTTCTTTATCGCATTTTCAAGCATCTCCAATAAGGTCCTGCTCTTTACCAGGTTTCTCTTAGCCCTGGTTTTAATCTCATCATTGAGTAGTTTCTGTAACACTTCCAAAGCTATATTCTTATGCTCCATTCCTCTAAGCTCCATAAGGAACTCCTCCGACAGGATTGATATATCAGGTTTCTTTAATCCGGCTGCATCAAATACATCTATTACCCTGTCTGTGACCAGGGCCTTATCTATTACTTGACGGATTGTTGTTTCAATCTCTTCATCAGTTCTTCCCGTGCCTGTGCTATCGAACTTAGACAACCTGGCCTTCACTGCCTGGAAAAATGCTACCTCATCCTTGGCATCCATGGCCCGGTCATCCGGTATGGCTATAGCGAAGGCTTTTGATAATGCCGTGACTTCATTTATATACCTTTTCTTACCATCTTCCAGGCTCAGGATATGTTCTTCAGCTGCCAGTATAAGCGAGAGCTTCCTTGAGGTGTCCGCATCGAAGTAATCTTCATAAGCAAATCCATGGTACATACCTGAAACCACTTCCAGCTTTTCAAGCATAAGCTGCACTGCCTGTTCCTGTAATATGGTAGGATCTCCCTTACCTCCGGCATCAGAGTAGAAAGAAAGAGCTTTTTTAAGATCTGATGCTATACCCAGGTAATCCACGATCAATCCTCCTGGTTTGTCCTTGTATACCCGGTTTACCCTGGCAATAGCCTGCATGAGGTTATGGCCCTTCATTGGTTTGTCTATGTATAGGGTATGCAGACAGGGGACATCAAAGCCTGTAAGCCACATATCCCTTACTATGACAAGTTTCAGCTCATCATCGGGATTCTTCATTCGCTCAGCCAGTATCCTGCGCTGGTCTTTTGTGGTATGGTGCCTTGATATCTCAGGGCCGTCTGCTGAAGAAGATGTCATTACAACCTTTATTCCTCCCCTGTTTAATTCATCAGTATGCCATTCAGGTTTGATATTGATAATGGCTTTATAAAGGTTGGCAGCTATCCTACGGCTCATAGTAACAATCATCCCTTTCCCCTCAAAGACCTCCTGCCGCCTACTGAAATGTTCAATAATATCCCTGGCAATATGTTTTATTCGATCTTCACTCCCTACGAGAGCTTCCAGTTGTGTCCATTTGGCTTTTGCTTTCTGGGTGGTAGTGAGATCCTCCTGGTCCAGATCCTCATCAAGCTGATCAACCAAAGCTTTGCCTTCTGCACTCAGGTTCACTTTAGCCAGGCGACTCTCATAGTAGATGCGAACCGTTGCTCCATCTTCAACGGCCTGGGCAATATCATATATGTCAACATAATTACCAAAAACAGCAGGTGTGTTTACATCTGTGCTTTCAATTGGAGTGCCGGTAAATCCCAGGTAGGTAGCGTTGGGCAGAGCATCCCTGAGATACTTAGCAAAACCGTATACTATTTTCTTTCCAACCACATCGCCCGTTGCATCCTTGTCATCAATGGTCTTTGCTTTAAAGCCATATTGAGTACGATGCGCCTCATCAGCAATCACAACTATGTTGTGCCGGTCGGAAAGTAGTTCATAGACATTCCCTTCTTCAGGCTGGAATTTCTGAATGGTAGTGAATACCACTCCTCCGGAACCAACTTTTAGCAATTCCTTCAGATGGTTCCTGTCCTCAGCCTGTACCGGTTCCTGCCTCAACAGCTGCTTAGATGCTGCAAAGGTGTCAAAGAGCTGATCATCGAGGTCATTACGATCGGTGATGACAACAATGGTTGGATTGTGCAAAGCAAGCACGATCTTCCCAGCATAAAATACCATTGATAGCGATTTACCACTCCCCTGTGTATGCCAGACCACTCCTCCCTTGTGATCACCAACAGGCTGCTTCTTCATACCAGGCAGGCCATAGTCTTCAGGTGCAACAGCGACCTGACGCAACAGATCTTCTTCGCTTATAGCAATACCTGAAGCACGAAGAGTAGATTCAACTGCCCGGTTAACGGCATAGTACTGGTGATAGGCTGCCAGCTTTTTAACAGTAGTGATTGTTGTGATGCCCGTATCAGGATCAACCCTTTTTGATTTCTCGAAGACAATGAAATGCCTTATCAGGTCAAGTAAGGTTTCTTTATTGAGCATCCCTTTTATAAGAGTCTCCAGTTGGCTGACAAGGTGTGAAGCCTCTGCTTTACCATCTGAGGATTTCCAGGCCATAAACCTGCTTAATCCTGCTGATATGGAACCGGCCCTGGCTTCCAGACCATCGGAAATAACAACCACCCCATTAAAGGTGAATAATCCCGGAATGATTTCCTTATAGGTTTCAACCTGTTTGAATGCCGAATTAATTGTGGCATTTTCATCGGCAGGATTTTTAAGTTCAATGACAACCAGGGGGATGCCATTGACAAAGAGTAATACATCAGGACGCTTGTTATTGTTGTTTTCAACCACAGTAAACTGGTTGACTGCCAGGAAACGGTTATTGTAAGGGTTATTAAAGTCTATCAGCCAGACACGGTCGCCACGATCATCACCACCAACCCTCCTTGTAACCGGAATACCTTCAGTCAACAGTCTGTGAAATCTTTCATTATTGGCTATAAGTTCAGGAGAGGAGATACGCTGAAGTTCCTTAATGGCTTCTTCCCGGGTATCCTCAGGTAGGGAAGGGTTAATGAGTCTGACAGCACTGCGAAGACGGTCAAGTAATAATACCTGTTCATATGATCCCCGTTCAGGCGTTTCTCCATCAGGAGCAATATCTGGACCGTAGGCATATTCATAACCGAGTTTGTCCAACAGCTCAATAGTGAATTCTTCGATACTCTGTTCTGTGATCCTTGTCATAATGAAAGGTACTGTATGATATTTTTAGTAAGTGCGTTAATCGGTTACTCTCACCTCACCACTCATTAGCTTTGGTAATAATGTATCTCTTAATCGTTCAAGGGTTCTAATTTGGGTACTATTAAATAAGATTTTATCTACGAAAGGTCTCACAATAATTCCAAATTTATCAATTATTCCTACAGGAGGTATTCTGATCTCTAAAGATTTCATTGCTTCCTGATTCAATCCAGGCTGTGCAGAATTAGCGTTTAGTAACTCTAAATCTTCCTGTTGAAGAAGAAAATATAAAAAAAATTGATTCACTCTTTCATTGCTTCTCAATATGAATACATGCTCATTTACAGTTGATGTCCCGTATGGAAAACCTTTTCCAAACATACCTTTTCTTCCAATATATGCTCCATCCTTGTAAACAAGTACGTCGTAATCTTTTAAGACACCCCTTCGCATTGATCTATAAAAGTCATAAGTAATGTATTTAGTTTTTGAAAAGTCATAAACACCAATACCGTTTATATTTTCAGCACCAATACTTGGTATCCCTGCTTTTAATTCAATGTTGATTCCTCCTTTTGGTCTCGTTCCTGATTCAATTGATGTTAAAACATCCCTCAATTTCCCTTGTTCCCACTCCTCCTTAGCTTCCTCCACAAACCACTGCCTGAAAAGCGTTTCGGCTATTTTTTCAAGGGTGGCATTCTGGCGGTGCAGCAGGTCTATTTTGTCGTCGAGACTGGAGAGGATGGAGGCGATGGAGCGTTGTTCTTCAAGTGTAGGTAAAAGAATATCAATATCCTTGAAAGTATCACGAGTGATGGTATCAAATACTCCTCCATGTGCTATTTGCTTAAATCCAGATACAGTTGTTCTTAACAAATAATAAAGATAATCGTTAAAAGTCTTAGCTTTTTGTGCTTGCACTCCATAACATGATTGATTGAAAGCCATAGGTTTGCCAAGCATCGCAGTAATACCAACTGTACCCCTTGCTGAAATAATTATATCCCCTTCATTCAGCAACCTTGTGCTGCTGTTTTCAAGACCAGCTTTTGTAATGTGTTTTTCGGTTTGATAAACATATTTTTGCCCATTATTGAAATCTGCTACTGATAACCATGGTATATCTCCATTCCAATATTCCAGAACAGTAGTTTTAGGAGTGCCTCCACCTAATACCGTAATGATATCTATCAACTTATACTCTTTCCACTCACTCATTGATCTTAATCTTAGCAAGGTTAGCAGAAATAGTCTCATTCAGGCGTGCTTCTTCTCTAAGCTGCTCTTCCAGTTCGGCTTTCAGAGTATAGAATCGTTCATTAAAATCAAAATCATCTTCTTCGTCTGGTAAGCCAACATATCGTCCTGGAGTCAACACATAATTGAGTTCTTTAACTTTTTCTAAAGGTATTGAAGAACAGAAACCTGCTACATCTTGATATTCCCCATCCGGGTTACGCCAGTTGTGATAAGTACCAGCTATCTTTTGAATATCATCTTGTGTCAGCTCCTTTGTACGCCGGTTAATCAGATGACCCAGATTGCGGGCATCAATAAATAGTATCTCATTACTTCTATTACGGAATTTCCCGTTCGTACGGTTCCGGCTAAGAAACCATAAAGCTGCTGGGATCTGTGTATTTAAAAACAATTTGGCCGGCAGATTCACAATGCAGTCAATCAGGTTATTTATGACAAGGGATTTTCGTATTTCCCCTTCCCCGCTTGTCTTTGATGTCAATGCTCCCTTTGCAAGTACAACGCCAGCCTGGCCAGTAGGACAAAGATGATAAACGAAATGCTGTATCCAGGCAAAGTTTGCATTACCGACCGGAGGCACACCATATTGCCATCTCCCATCCTTCCGAAGTAGGTCTCCGCCCCAGTCACTTACATTAAACGGGGGATTGGCTATGATGTAATCAGCTTTAAGATCCTTGTGGGCATCGTTCAGGAAAGAACCCTCGTTGTTCCACTTGACCTGGGAACTATCTATTCCCCGGATTGCCAGGTTCATTTTGCAAAGACGCCAGGTTGTCTGGTTACTCTCCTGACCATAAATGGATACATCATTTACTTTTCCCTGGTGTTCCAGGACAAATTTCTCAGAATGGACAAACATACCACCTGATCCACAGCAGGGGTCAAATACCCTGCCCTGGTACGGTTCAAGCATCTCAACAAGTAATTCGACAACACTGCGTGGAGTATAGAATTGTCCTCCCTTCTTACCCTCTGCAAGAGCAAACTCTCCAAGGAAATACTCAAATACATGTCCCAGGACATCAGCGCTTCTGGCTTTTGTATCACCAAGGGCAATATTCCCAACCAGGTCAATAAGTTCACCCAGGCTTGTAGGATCAAGGTTCTGACGGGCATAGACTTTAGGCAAAACACCTTTTAATGAAGTGTTCTCCTTCTCAATGGCATCCATGGCATTGTCAACGAACTTTCCAATATCAGGCTGTTTGGCCTTTGACAGTAGGTATCTCCACCTGGCATCCTGTGGAACAAAGAAAACGTTCTCAGCTTTGTATTCATCACGGTCCTCCGGATCAGCCCCCTGGGCTTCCTCCGCCTTCAGTCTTGCATACAGCTCTTCAAAAGCATCGGAGATATATTTTAGAAATATCAATCCCAGTGCTACATGCTTATATTCTGCTGCATCTATATTCTTGCGAAGTTTGTCTGCTGTTTTCCACAGTTGCTTCTCCAGGGGTTCATCAGTACCATTCCCGTTCTTCTTTGCCATCTGTTATTAAGTCAGGTTAATTTCTATTAGTCGAATTCGAAACTTAAAAGTAGCAATTTTAAAGTTGGGAGATAAAAAAATGTAACACAAGTGCTACATTAAAGGGTAAACAGTCAGGTGTTTTTGGAATAAGAGGGTTTTATCTTTGGGTGATGTCTTGGTATAGCCTCAGGGATTATAGTGGCTGTATCATGAAACACTACACAGGAAAATGGATTTTGCGGATTGGGGCAACAATCATTACAAATTTGCCTTGAGTGAAGGAGCAAAAGCAAAAACTGTGACAAACTTATATACCCTCCCGCCCGTGTTAGGCTATGTATTATTTTAATTCTTTTGTAAAAGTATTCACATATGAACTAATATTTAAGGTCAACTCTTTATACTCTGATGATAGATTTGGCTGTTTATTGTAACCAGCAAAAGATAATACTTTATCCAGAATCCTTCTATCGGGTATGTTTAAAAGAATTAGTTCAATTATCATTCTGGATACAAGACTCCGCAAGTACGGTAAATACTCAACAACTTTATTATAATCATAGGATTCGCCATGGATGATTTTCGATCTTAATGAATAGATTTTGTTCAAATTATTAAAAATGGTTTTTGCTCGATACTCATTTTCAGCACATAACACTGCAATATGATGTTTTATTCGATATAGTATTTCATTAGAACCTTCTATAATAGATTCCATCGAAATACATAGGTCTAAATAACATTGGTGAATTTTAAGATAACGAAAACTAGCTGCATATGATTCCAACGCATTATGGAGGTACTTGATTCTTTTATACCTTGTTTTAAAGATGGAAATAAATTCATTTACCTCATCAAGATAATTCTCTTGAACAAATGTGTAATTCTCGTAATAGTCTTCGTATCCGGTTGAGTGGAATCCATAGTCTGCGTGACCTGAATAACTTAGTTGTTTATTGTCAATAAGCTGGAAATCTATAATATAATTTATCGTTAAATCACTTGGGAACAACAAAAGCAAAACATTAAAACACTGATAAAGTTCATCTTCTGAGAATTGTTTTGTAAGATTGATTGGGAAGAGAGCATAGATATTTTCGGTTCCTTTAACCTCGTCTAGATACTCTTGAAATACATCCCAATTATGGTCAATTCCAAAAGGACTTGGATATTGGTCAAGGAATTCCTTAAACTTTGGATCACTGACATTCTGGATTTTTGCATTGTATTTTGAAAAATCAAAAACAGAAAGATCAGATAAGGTGCCTCTTAGAACAAAAAATTGTAAATCTTTGAGATCCATTGAGTCCATTGTAGTAGGTTAATTCATATACAGGCTAACCAGCAATATGGGAAGTTGTGTTACCTGGCGCAGCCATCCGGCCATCGGTCCTGGTACTTTAGCCGGGAAATTTTCCGG
>DATFLA010000623.1:0-6027 GCA_035268305.1 Bacteroidales bacterium
AGGAATAAACAGATAACAATGGAGCAGGAAAAACTCTCCATCAACAGAGAGCTGGTAACACTTAAATACGACATAGAAAGAAAGGAACGAAATTATAAGCAAAACGAGATGCTTATAAAAGACAACCTCATTTCTCAGGAAGAATATCTCAGGTCCAAAGAAGATCTTGATATGGCCATCAAATCCCGGGAACTATACATCGAAAGGCAAAAACAGGACTCTTTATTCCGTACGGTAAATATTGAGACCATTAAGAGTGACCTTATAAACATGAGAAAAAACCTCGCGATGGTCAGGGAAAGAGTAAAGAACCTTAATGTTACCGCCCCGGTAGATGGTGAACTGGGCCTGCTGACACCAGAGTTAGGTCAGTCCATTGCAAGAGGTGAAAACATGGGACAGGTCAACGTTCTTACATCATACAAGGTAACAGCCCAGATAGATGAACATTATATCGACAGGGTCAGAGCACAACTAAACGGTACACTCGACCGTCAGGGTAAGAACTATAACCTGACTGTGAGGAGGGTATATCCCGAGGTAAGAAACGGTACCTTTAAGATAGATATGGTCTTCCGCGATACAATGCCTGATAATATAAGGACAGGTCAGACCTATTACATCAGCCTGCAGCTTGGTCAGCCAAAGACATCAGTACTTGTTCCTATCGGAGGATTCTTCCAGGAGACAGGAGGCCAGTGGATTTATGTACTCGACCCGACAGGATCGTATGCAACAAAACGTGATATCTCTATTGGCAGGAAAAATCCGAAATATTATGAAGTGCTTTCAGGTCTCAAACCTGGTGAACAGGTAATAGTATCAGGCTATGAAACCTTTGGTAAAAATGATAAACTAATATTGAAAAAATCAAAATAATAACTAATAACTAAAGTCATGATCAAAACAAATGCCCTAACAAAGGTCTTCAGAACTGAAGAAGTTGAGACAACTGCTCTCAATAAAGTTAACCTTGAAGTGAAAGAAGGAGAATATGTAGCAGTCATGGGTCCTTCCGGCTGCGGTAAATCGACTCTTCTGAATATACTTGGTCTGCTCGACAATCCTTCTGGAGGAAGCTACCTGTTCAACGGAACTGAAGTGGCTAACCTTAAGGAACGCGACAGGACTATGTTCCGCAAAGGTAATATCGGTTTCGTGTTCCAGAGCTTTAACCTTATTGATGAGCTGAATGTATACGAAAACGTTGAGCTTCCACTTATATACCTGAAGATGAAAGCAGGTGAAAGGAAAAAAATGGTTGAAGATGTGCTCGAAAGAATGAAAATAGGCCACAGGGCAAAACATTTTCCGCAGCAGCTTTCAGGAGGTCAGCAGCAGAGGGTGGCTATTGCCAGGGCTGTTGTAGCCAACCCGAAACTGATACTCGCCGATGAGCCTACCGGTAACCTCGATTCAAAGAATGGTATAGAGGTAATCAACCTCCTTACCGAACTCAATAAAGAAGGAACCACAATAATAATGGTTACCCACTCCGACAGGGATGCAGGATATGCTCACAGGGTTGTGAACCTGTTCGACGGACAGATTGTTACCGAGAAGATGGCATAATAGTATTTGGGGCGTTGCATGCAACGCCCCAAATATACTATAATCCGAATTTTTTCATCTTGTTGTAGAGAGTCTGGCGGGTGATTCCCAGTTTTGCAGATACGGTACTTAGGTTATTACCATAGCGTTTAAGGTTCTCTATTATCAGTTTCTTCTCCATATCTTCCATGGTCATCTCCCCGTGCAGCACACTTCTTGAAGCTGAGCTGAATACAAAATCGGAAGGTTTAAGCACCTGTGTATCGCTCATTATAACAGCCTTTTCAATTGAATGCTGCAATTCCCGCACATTACCCGGCCAGTCGTGATTGGCAAGCTTCTCGAGGGCATGCGTGCTTATCTTCATGCCGGTCTTACCGTATCTTTCACTGTGTACCTTCAGGAAATGATTTGCCAGTATCGGAATATCATCCACCCTGTCGCGCAGTGGCGGCACCTCTATTAGTATTGTATTGATCCTGTAAAGCAGGTCTTCACGGAACCTGCCTTCACTCACCATCTCCATAAGATCGCAGTTGGTGGCACATACAAGCCTTATATCAACCTGTATCTGCCTGTTTGATCCGACCCTGACAACATACCTGTTCTGAAGGACACTCAATAACTTAGCCTGAGCCTGAAGTGAGAGATTGCCGATCTCATCAAGGAAAAGAGTGCTTTTGTGAGCCTGTTCAAATTTTCCCTTCCTGTCCTCCCTTGCATCCGTAAAGGCACCTTTAACATGACCAAACAACTCACTCTCGAAAAGAGACTCGGTAATAGAACCCATATCGACACCTACCATGAGCTCCCCCGATCTTTTTGAGAGATTGTGGATCTCCCTGGCTACCAGTTCTTTTCCCGTGCCATTCTCCCCGGTAATAAGCACATTGGCATCTGTAACGGCCACTTTCCTTACTATGTTCATAACATTGATCATGGTGGGAGAAGCACCGAGAACTATCCTTTCACCGCCCTTCTTTATCTCATTCTTTAGAAGCTGGTTGTCCGATTTGAGATTTGCCGCTTCAAGACGTGATAACCTTAGTTTCCAGGCAACATTGATCGTTGCCAGCAACTTCGACTCATTCCACGGTTTAAGGATGAAATCAACAGCTCCTTCCCTTATGGCTTTTACTGCGAGCTCAACATCCCCAAAGGCTGTTACAATTACAATACTTATGTTACTGTCGAACTTAAATATCTCTCTCATCCAGAAAAGACCTTCATTCCCGTTGTTGACACCTGCCTTGAAGTTCATATCGAGCATTACTATATCAACATCATTCTTTCTGAGTGCCTCAGGAATACGGTTAGGATCTGTAAGAGTAATAACCTTTTCAAACTCATTTTGCATAACAAGTTCAAGAGCATCAAGCAATGCCTTGTTATCATCAACTATAAGAAGGGTACCTTTTGTCATGTTGTTGTTTTTTAATCCAAAGACGGATGAAAAAAAAGAATGTGTCAAAAAAATAGACATTATTTTTGACACATTCAAATCCAGGCCTACAAAACCCCAGCCCGAAGCTATCCTAATATGTTGATTAAAAGAATATTACTCCAGCCCTTGCGATTTCATAATATCATCCGGAATTTTGTCAACAGAAGTAACCCGGATATTCCTGAAGAATATCTCTGCTCCTTCCGATTCAAGTTGTATTTTACCCTTAATAAGCGGAATTATACTGTCACCGGCGGTCTGTCTCGAATTCTGAAGGACCATGTTTACAACACCGTTTATCATATGTACTGTTGTGGGTCCCACACAATAGAGATCGACAGTATTCCATTCGCCTGATGGTTTTTCTGCATCCACGCTTTTTATGCAATTTCTTCCTTCAGGGCTTTCCGTGCTGAAAGTATGAAGTTCACCGTCCTTGTTATAGATCCATGTACTGTCGTCCCTCATTACAGACCTGACATCAGCGATGGCACCTGCACAGGCCCAGTAATCGCCGCAATCGCCTTCCTCTATCTGGTATTCATGCGATCTCATCCAGAATCCGCCATCGGCTCCCTGCGGTCCGACAGCATAATACATAAGACCTGCATCCTTTTTTCCTGTTTCCCTTGGAGCCCATTGCTTATCACCCCATTTGAATTCCAGCTGAAGGTGGAAATTCTCAAATTCAGCTTTTGTGGATATTCCGCCAAATTTCTCACCGGAAATACGCAGTACCTTCTCACCATTAAGATCCACAACATCAAACACCTTTGAAGGATCTATATTCAAACCTACCGGTATTGTGTCCCAGGTTTTTGTTACAGTATCAAAACCGGGACCAAGGTATGTGTCCCATCCCTGAAGATCCTGCCCGTTAAACAGTGGTTGCCATTGTTCCTTATTTGAGGACCCGTTATTACAACTACCCAGTAGTAGCAAAGCAAATAAAACATAAGAAAGATTCTTGTAATTCATATAAATATAGGTATTGGTTACGGTATCTGAAAAGTTATGGCTAATATATACCTTTTGTACAGTTTATCAAAAGATTATGCAACGTTTTTCGTTCCTGTTCGTCTTTCTTATGATAACAAACATCAAACAAAATAGCAATCAGATAATACGATGAAAACCAGCTTCCTGTTAATACTGATATATGCATCAATACTCCAGGCATTCTCAGAAAACAATCAAAATATAAATATCCCAGATTATAAAATATCCCTTCATTTCATACCCGGATCAGGTAATATAATGGGAACCCTTGAAATTACAAATCCTGCCGATTCTATTTTCAGGCTTGACTCCTGTCTTAGTGTAAAGCGGGTTTCATCTGATAACCAGGATATAACATTCAGACTTATTGAAGAGGGCGGACGGGAAAATACATATGCCTTACGCCGGGATAAGATGCCAGCTAAAATAAGTATCGAATGGGAAGGTAACATAACTGCCGGCGACCTGCCAAAACATCTTGGCAGTTATAATATGATCAGCCGCGATCTTGTTGAACTCACCGATCATATCTCATGGTACCCGGTAATGAAAAGTCGCAATGGCTTCATATTCACCCTGACAGCTGATCTGCCCCGGAGATACACCATAATTACCAATGGAGACGATAAGGAAGAATCGGACATTAATGGAAATATGGTGACCTCCTGGAGATCTTTGAGACCTGTTTATAATATAACCTTTCTTGCGGCAAGGAATATGAGAATTTCAAGGGCCTCTGACGATGGATTCAACCTTGAGATATACTACAAAACACTTCCTGACTCTTATATTAACTCGATGAAAAACGATCTCGTGGAGACTCTTCGTCTGTACACACAACTTTATGGTACCCATAAGGCATCAGACAATGTGAGAATAGTATATTCACCACGAACAGCAGGAGGTTATGCCCGTGCTCCCCTTATTGTGGTTTCAGAAAATTACGCTTCCGATCAGAGACATATGAAATATGGCTATGCACGTGATTTTCACCTGAATGCCCATGAAATTGCACATTATTGGAGTAAAGCGGATACATGGTCGGCAGATGACTGGATAAATGAGGGGATGGCGGAGTATTCCTCCCTGCTGGCATCAGAGAAAATCATTGGAAAGAATTTCTCCGATTTTCTTATCAATGAATACACGGGTATTGTCAACAGCAGTGATACACATCTTTCCATACTGGAAACAACCGGTGACTCCTGGGAACTTAATATTAACAGGTATTACAAACCTACCCTGTTGCTGAATGCACTAAGGCAAAAATACGGAGATGACAGTTTCTTCAAATTTCTCCGGATGCTCGACAACAGCTTTGCAAGTTCAGGTGCTGCGACAACAAAGGTTTTCCTGGAAGTTCTTGAGAATAATATGGGCATCGGGGCACGCGATTATATGGAGGAAGCGCTGAACAGGGAAAAATGGATAACCGGGAATAAAAACACTGAAGAAAATATTATACCTGCCGATACTGTATTACAGGGCACCTGGTCAGGTAAACTAACCCAGTTTGGGTCTGCTACTCAATTTGTCCTTCATCTGAAGATGAGTGACGGAACGCTCGTTCCCTCACTCGATAGTCCGGATCAGAATGCTTTCGGGATACCTGCATCTGACCTTTGTGTAAAAGGTGATACTATAAGCTTCCGGGTCGGTGTGGCCAGCGCTTCTTTTAAAGGCACCATTAAAAGGTCAAAGATGCTGATCAATGGTTCCTGGATTCAGCGTGGGACTCCTTACCCGCTTGTTTTATTAAAATCGGAATAAATTTTTTCCAGAGAACCTCTAAAACATTTTGTCATGCTTGAAAAAAACCTCATTTCGTACTGGCGAAAAACAAAAAAGAATAAAGTCTTCACTCTTATCAACATTGCCGGTCTTTCTATCGGTATAGCAGTTTTTGTGCTTATTACCCTCTGGGTGGAACATGAATATTCATACGACAGGTATAACAGTAACCTTGATGAAATATACCGTATAGAAATAGGCGGCTCCGTATATATGGTATCGGCAATAGCACAGACCTTCAA
>DATFLA010000624.1:0-3401 GCA_035268305.1 Bacteroidales bacterium
ATATGCCAAAATTGATGTCTGAAAAATAAAATGCGACGAATCTTTTTCTTATTAACGCTGGTCCTTTTTTCATCGGTGATAAAGGCTCAGGACCCCGGTAAGGTTTTGTCTTCTGTCTTCAGTGAAGCACTCACCGACAGGACTGCCTATAATAACCTTGAATATCTGTGTAAAAATACAAAAGGCAGGATAGATGGCGCCCCCATAACACAGAAGGCTGTCGAATTTACAAGGGATGCTCTTATAAAGGCAGGAGCAGACTCTGTCTGGCTGCAAAGAGTACCGGTCCCGCACTGGGTAAGAGGAAGAGAGAAATGCAGCATGAGCTCGTCGGCAGGTAGGGAAGATCTTGCAATTACAGCGCTTGGTTTGTCAGTGGGTACTCCTGAGAAAGGGATAAAAGCTGGCGTTGTGGAGGTACATAATTTTGATGAGCTGGAGGCTCTTGGGAGGAAGGTTGTAGAGGGCAAGATAGTTTTTTTCAACAGGCCTGTCGACAATACTCTTATCAATACCTTTGCCGGGTACGGTGGAGCTGTCGACCAGCGTGTTCGAGGCGCTTCTGCCGCAGCACGTTTAGGTGCCGCAGCGGTAATTGTGAGATCCGTCACACAGTTTCTTGATAATTTTCCTCATACAGGAGTGATGCATTATGACAGGGATGCGAAAAAGATCCCGGCAGTGGCTGTCTCAACAATGGGTGCTGATCTGCTGAGTAAACGGCTGAAGGAGGATCAGTCACTTTCTGTTACCCTTGTTTCGACATGTCGAAATGAACCTGACACATGGTCGTATAATGTTATCGGTGAAATACGAGGCAGCGAATTGCCATATGAATTTATTACTGTAGGCGGTCACCTCGATGCCTGGGATACTGGTGAAGGTGCACATGACGATGGTGGTGGCTGTATACAGGCTATAGAGATGATAAGGCTTTTTAAAAAGCTTGGAATTAAGCCAAAGAGAACGGTGAGAGCAGTTATGTTTATGAACGAGGAGATATCATCCACCGGTGGACGCACATATGCTGATGAAGCCAGGGAAAAAGGTGAAAAAGAGTATGCAGCTCTTGAATCAGACAGGGGAGTAATGAGCCCCAGAGGTTTCTCCTTCGATACTGACGGCGACAGGTTAGACAGGCTTAAATCACTTGCAGGTTATTTTGCCCCCTTTGATATCCGTGATTTTGAAAAAGGAGGAGGAGGATCGGATATCTCGCCACTGAAAAGCCTGGGTGCCCTTCAGATAGGTTATATACCGGATTCTCAAAGATATTTCTCATTTCATCATTGCGCAAACGATACTTTTGAGCAGGTTAACATCAGGGAGTTACAGATGGGCAGCGCAGCAATTGCTTCACTCATATACCTGATTGACAGGTTCGATATGTAGCCAGGAGAAAAGGATCCGACTTATACCCCGAAGACTTTCCTCCTTACCTCAACAGCATTGTCGTTGCATACCTCACTGCAGCAATAACATCTTATACATTTGTTATCGGTGAGTAATATATGTGTTTTATTTCCGGGTAATGGACTGATGGCATTTACGGGACAAATATTGACGCATTTCGCACAACCTGTACAGTTGGAATGAATAAATACAGGCCTTCTCTCAAGTTTTCTCAGGAAACGGATCCTCTTTATTATAAACTGAAGCGAAATATTATTTGTTACGGAAACAGGTATCCTGATAAAGTCTTTGCTGGCTATTTCATTGATCTCAGGGCCTTCGTATTCAATAGCATCGACTGATGCAAGCCATTTTCCACGGAACAGGGCAATTCTCGAAGTGGGGATTATCATAGGATCATAAGCTGCTATCCTGCTTGCAGTGATATCTAAAGCAAGCGGATTGGTACTGCCAAGTAGCAGGCCGATATCAACAGGGAAACCTCTTCCGGGCCCGGGTCCTTCCATACCTGTGATGGCATCCATTAAGAAATAATCCGGTGTCACTGCCTCACACAGATTAACAAGAAACTCACCGAATTCATTCCTGTCCTGGTGCAGGGCATGTTGTTTTGCCTTGTTGAAACCAGGCACAAGTCCGAGAGTGTTTTTTACTGCGCCGGTGAGATATACAAGTTCGTGGTTTTTGAATTTTGGCAGGGAAATAATAAGATCTGCTTCCAGGGCAGCAGCTGCTAATTTTATTTTCCCCTTCCCAAGTTTTATCTCAGCCGGATTATCTGTAAAATCAATCCATGCCGCACCTGTAATTTCACATACCCGGGCTATTCCGGATTTTTCTCCCCTGAACCTCCTGTTATGGACAGCAGGTGAATCGCCCACCATAACAGTAGCTCCGCCTGATTGCAGGTATCGTATCATTGCTTCAACAACTGCA
Organism: Bacteroidales bacterium; assembly: GCA_035268305.1. Taxonomy (GTDB): domain Bacteria; phylum Bacteroidota; class Bacteroidia; order Bacteroidales; family VadinHA17; genus LD21. The sequence continues at coordinate 2,350 of DATFLA010000624.1, forward strand.
GGGTGCGTGCTAATGCATTTAGAAGGATCATCGTCTGTCAGTATGTTAGGTTTTACAAGTACCCTTTTCCCTTTAACATCAGGCCCCCCTGTTCTTTCATAAATTTCACCGATGATACTGAAGATATCATCCACATCGTATTTTGCACATTTTCTTACGGCTATCCTGTTGTTCATAAGTAATTTACATTATTCCTGTTTTGCTCCTGTAACGATCATTGGTCATTTCTGTGCCGGCTTTATCTCTATTCAGTTCTTTATTATCAGTTCTTCCAGCAGGCTCTCGATGCATGACACAATATGTTGTGATGGTCCTGAAAAATCATTTACTATAACAGCGAAGGCAAGTGTCTTACCTGAGAATGTATCGAGGTAGCCTGCATAGCTTCTTACTCTTGTCATTGATCCGCTTTTAGCTGCCATTCTTCCATCGAATACATCCTCGTGGAAATAGTTTTTCAGTGTCCCGTCCCTGCCTGCAGCCGGCAAGGATGCAAAATAGTCATTGAAATACTTTCCCTTGTCTTTCATAAATACAAGCAGTTCTGCCAGTCCTTCTGCGTTAATTGAATTGGCTGGAGACAGTCCGCTTCCATCCTCAATGAACATGCCTTTATTGTTTATTCCTGCTGATTCAAGGAAGTCCTTAACAATGTCTATGCCTCCGGCTGTGGTCCCTCTTCCTGCTTTTGCCTTTCCCAGTTCTTTAAGAAGATTTTCTGCATACAGGTTAACACTTTCATGATTCAGAACCTTAATTATATCTTTCAGGGGAGGAGATTCTGTTTCAGTGATCAGCATTGCACTCTCAGGTAATCCATGTCCTGTAATACGGCTTGTTGCCGGTTCTCCAGCCACCTGTATACCAACATCCTCCAGTTTCTCCGAAAGGATCTGTGCAAGAAGAAGAGGAGGATCGCTTATTGATGCCTTAAGGATAAAGTCTTTCTTATTGACAGGAATTGTTCCGTCATACCATGAATAATTGTTATAGGGAGCTGAAAACACATAACCCTGGTCAGAACGACCGAAGGCAGAAAGTCTGTTTGTATA
>DATFLA010000625.1:0-2973 GCA_035268305.1 Bacteroidales bacterium
AAATATGCTCTTCTTTAATGATAAGACAAGGATGCTCTTCGGGGATGCCAAAGCATCATTACAGAACCTTGTTAACGAAATAAAAGACCTGTAACCCTGATCTTTAACAGTAACCGGAGAGTGGCTTAAAATGAGGTAAACTCATGTAAGGTATATCCCGTTTGCGGATGTATAGCTGTTATATGAAAACAGGTTCCTTAGAAGGAACTATTAATTGCACTGACATGAATATTTATGCTGAGAGACTCGCCATTTTACGGAGATCTTTGAAAGAAAGTGAAATAGATTATTTGCTTATTCCTTCATCCGATCCTCATATGGGGGAATATATCCCTGAGCACTGGAGAATTATCGCATGGCTCACGGGATTTACAGGATCTGCCGGTACTGTTATAGTATCAGAATCATTTGCAGGGCTATGGACAGATTCCCGGTATCATATACAGGCTGAATACCAGCTCAGAGGCTCGGGTTTTATGCTTGTGAAGCAGATATACAGCGGAAGTACCGATTATGTTGAATGGCTCACAGAGAACATGTCACCCGGTCAGCGACTTGGTGTCGATGGCCGGATAGTGCCTGTGGGTCTTCTCAGGAAGTTGGTGGATGCTGTAGATGGCGGGAAGGACCTGGTTGATACAGAATGTGATATTATTACTGATATCTGGACTGACAGACCTCCGATGCCTTCAGACCAGGCATTCGATCTGCCTGTGGGGTATGCCGGTAAGGAAAGGAGCGAAAAAATTTCGGCTGTCAGGGAGGAGATGAAGAAATCAGGTGTTACCCATCACCTGCTGACATCCCCGGATGATATAATGTGGCTGCTTAATATTCGAGGTAATGATGTGAAATATACGCCTTTGCTTATGTCCTTTGCACTGGTTGCGGATGAACAGGTACTCCTGTTTGTAGAAGAAAGCAAGGTGCCATATAAGCTGGCTGCAGTATTTGATAAGCTTGGGATAGTTATGCTACCCTATGAAGAGACCGCCGGTATGCTCTCAACAATTGAAAAGGGTTCCGTTGTTCTCCTTAATCCTGCTACAGTTTCTGCTTCCCTGTATAAAGCAATTCCTGGTCATGCCAGGATATTGGAAGACATAAGTATTCCGACAAGAATGAAATCGGTGAAGAACAAGGTGGAGATATCAAATATTGAAAAAGCGATGATCTCCGACGGGGTAGCCCTTACACGATTCTTCCACTGGGTTGAGAGTAATATTGGTACTGTTCCGATGTCAGAACTTTCACTTACGGAGAAACTGAACCATTTCAGACTGGAGCAACAGAATTGCATTGGTCCAAGTTTTAATCCGATAATAGCTTACAACGAACATGCAGCACTCCCTCATTATTCTGCAACATCGGGTACTGATTCGGTAATAGGTACTGATGGTATCCTGCTTGTAGATTCAGGAGGTCAGTATCTTGGTGGTACAACTGATATAACAAGGACGATAGCTCTGGGGATACCGACAGTGAAGCAAAAAAGGGACTTTACCCTTGTTCTGAAAGGGACCATCGGACTTGCATTGATGAAATTCCCTTATGGGACACGCGGTGTCCAGCTTGATGTGATGGCACGCAAGGCGCTGTGGGATAATGGACTGAATTACGGACATGGTACCGGGCATGGTGTCGGGTTCTGTCTCAGCGTTCACGAAGGGCCCATGGGAATAGCCCCGGGTGTTACTGCTTTATCGAAAACAGTGCTGGAACCGGGCATATTGATTTCGGATGAGCCCGGTTTGTACAGGGAAGGTGAATATGGTATCAGGACCGAGAACCTTATAATCTGCTATGAGGATGAGGTAACGGAATTCGGACGGTTTCTCAGGTTCCATACCTCGTCACTTTGTTATATAGATAAGTCTCTTATTGACGAAAAACTACTTACACAGGAAGAAAAGGACTGGCTTAATAAATATCACGAAGATGTATTTGGAAAGCTTTCTCCTTTACTAACTGACGATGAGAAGAAATGGTTACTTAATAAAACCGGTGACCTGTAACAGGAAAAAATGGGATTTACTGGTTCCCGGGTCTCATTATATCTTCCATAAGGGTAACATCCATAACAGGAAACTCTGTTATCCTGAGCTTTGCACATCCATAGGGCACAAGCTTAATTATCTCAGGATCTCCTTCCGGTGCTACAGGACTCATAGGTGGTATGTCTGCTGAATTATCTTTCATTGACCATTCAGGGATCCTTATACCCCGGGTTGTTATAACAAGCGGCGCATCTTCAGTTACCATGATATATTTTCCGGAATCAGCCGACCAGACCATATCTCCTTTGTCTGCAAAAGGATATTTGCCAACAGGATTTTCTTTCACCTTAATGTTGCGCATTATGTTGTCTTTGTCTATGATAAGGCCATAATTCCATGCACTAAGTGGTGTTATTTTCCAGTCGACACTTCCCTTATAGCCGAAATTATCATAATTGATCTTTATGCTACTGTAATCCTTGTCTATACGCAGTGAGAAATAAAGTGGTCCCCTGATAACAGAAAGAGACCTGTTATACCTTTGTTCTACCCTTACTTTCATTGGTATATCGATGGATACCATGTCACCGTCTTTCCATCTCTTATCCATCATGAATTCCGAGCCACCCTTAACAGCCTGACTATGGTTCCTGTACTTAACAATAACCGAATCAGCCCATCCTGGGGTTCGCAGATACAGAGGAAACCTGACCGGTTTGTCCATATGTAATGTAAGCTGCACCGATCCGTTAAAAGGATAATCTGTTTTTTCAGTGATTGAAACCTTCTTCCCGTTGGCTACCTTAGCATTCACCTGCGATGGTCCGTAAGTTACAAGAGCCAGTCCATTGTCATTGGTGGCCATCCACATACTCTCAACAAATTTGGGCCATCCCTGGTGCATATTGGCAAGACAGCAGGCAAAATTCGGCATCAGTCCGTAAATATTAGAGTAATCACCGTTGGTGCTCCAGTC